>JBOHWA010000026.1:0-3046 GCA_050735855.1 Binatia bacterium | reverse complement strand
ACGTAGATGGTCTCCGGCTCGTGCGCGTGGATGTCGATCGGGAATCCGAAGTCGCTCGGTAGGTTGCCGCTGACCTCCTGCCACGACTCGCCGGCGTCGTCGCTGCGCATGACGTCCCAGTGCTTCTGCATGAACAGGACGCGCGGCCGCGACGGGTGCATGGCGAGGTGGTGGACGCAGTGGCCGACCTCGGCATGCGGGTCGGGAATGCCTTCGGACATCAGGCCGCGGTTGATCGGCTTCCAGGTGCTGCCGCCGTCCTCGGAGCGGAACGCGCCGGCGGCCGAGATGGCGATGAAGATGCGCCCGGCATGGCTGGGGTCGAGGATGATGGTGTGCAGGCACATGCCGCCGGCGCCCGGCTGCCAGTCCGGCCCGGAGCCGTGCTGGCGCAGGCCGGCGAGCTCGTGCCAGGACTGGCCGCCGTCGGTGGTGCGGAAGAGGGCCGCGTCCTCGACGCCGGCGTAGACCGTGTTGGGATCGCTGAGCGACGGCTCGAGATGCCAGACGCGCTTGAACTCCCAGGGGTGCGGGGTGCCGTCGTACCACTGGTGCGTGCCGGGGACGCCGTCGTAGCCGAACTGGTTGCCGACCGGCTCCCAGGTCCTGCCGCCGTCGTCGGAGCGCTGGATCAGCTGCCCGAACCAGGCGCTGGTCTGCGAGGCGTAGAGCCGGTTCGGCTCCACCGGCGAGCCGTTCAGGTGAAAGATCTCCCAGCCGGCGAAGTGCGGGCCGCTGACGTCCCAGCGCTGGCGCTTGCCGTCCGACGTGAGAATGAACGCCCCCTTGCGGGTGCCAACCAGTATTCGTACGCCACTCATCTCTCACTCCTCTTCTGCGCTCGACCGCGCGTGCGGGTGGTCCCGCCCTCTAGTCGAACGAAGTAGAAGGCGATCGACAGGCGGGAAAAAAACATGCCCGCGGCCGACGTGCAAGGTTTGGAGAGCGGGAGCGCGCTCCCGCTCTGCGGGCGACGGCGGGCTGGCCGATTGCCCCCGACCGGCCCGCGTACCTTGACCGCGTGCGGGATATGCACGAGGAGTTGCCCCCGTGCGCAGGCGGCGGCGGATCGATGTCGACCGGTGAGCGCGTCGGACGCGCCGCACGGCGGCTCTGGCGGCTGCCGTGCAAGCTGATGCTCGCCACCATGGCGGTCTGCCTGGGGGCGCGCGAGTGGTATCCGCTCTCTCCCTTTCCGATGTACGCCGGCTTCGGACCGTCCGCCTGGTACATCTGCGTCACCGACGAGTCCGATCGCCCGCTGCCGACGGCGCGATACTTCGGCGTCGACGCGACGATGCTGCGGCGGATGTTCGAGAGCCGTGTCCGGGCCCGCCTCGCCGGCGGGGCGGCGCCGGACGTCGCCGAGTCGGCGGCCGCGCGCGAGACGCTCGACTTCCTGCTGCGCGAGGCGCGCCCGCAGCCGGACAGCCCTGGGTTGCCCGAACGTCTGCGGTTGCAACGCACGGCGCTGCGGCTCGAAGCCGAGGGGGTCGGACGGCTGCACGAGACGCTGGCGACGGTCGAGCCCGAATGACCGCCGACTGGTGGACGTGGCGCGATCCCTGGGAGCTGCGCCTGCAGCGCGCCGCCCTGGCGGCGCTCGTCTATGCGTCCTTCCGCGCCGAGCCGCGCTTCTCGGCTCAACCGTTCCCGGTCGGCATCGCGGGCTGGGTCGATTTCTCCTTCCTGAGCGCGCCCGCTGCCTGGCCCTGGACCGACATCGCACTGCTCGCGGCGCTGGCGTGCTATGTCGCCGGCCGGGCGATGCCCATGGCCACGGCGGCGATGGCGGGGCTCTACATCGGTGCCGGCGCGCTCGCCTACTCGCAAGGGTCGTTGCAGCATCGCACGCAGCTGCTCGGGCTGGTGTTGCTCGGACAGTTCGGCGCCTACGTGCTGGCCGCGCTGCGGCGGCGTCCGGCGGCCAGCGGCGATGCGCTGGCGACGCTCTTCAGCGTCGAGATCATCGCCGCGGCCTATGTCCTCGCCGGCCTGATGAAGGTCGCGCTGTCGCGCGGGCAATGGCTGGCGCAGGTGCCGATGGTGGTCATCGACATCGCCAAGGCGCACGGCCAGGCCGCGTGTACCACCGGCGACACGGGCCTCGTGGCGCGCGCCGACGGCATCGCCGGCACGATCCTGGCCCATCCCAATCTGACCCGCGTGCTGTTCGCTCCCGCAGTGCTCTTCGAACTCGCCGCCGGCCTGGCCCCGTTCGGCCGCATGGCGGCGGCCATCGCCGGCCTGTGTCTGCTCGCCATGCACCGGGGCATCGACACGATCATGGGGCTGCGGTTCTGGGAGCACGAGGTGCTGCTGCTGATCTATTTCGTCAACGCCCCCTACCTGCTGCTGCGCCTGCTGCATGCCGTGGGTCTCGTGGAGGTGCCGCGCGCGGCGCGCTAGGGTGGCCCGATGCCTCGCGCGATCGACCAGGTGCCCCGCTCGCACGCTATCCTCACGCTCGTCGCCGCGGCGCTGGTCGCGACCGCCTGGACGGCGCTGCGCTGGCCGTTGCCCGAATGGATGCTGGGCGACAACGACTGGGTACACCAGCTGGGCGGGGCCAATCAGATCCTGCACGGCGAGCACCCGTTCGTCGACTGGCACACCGACTACGGTCCCCTGCGCTACTACCCGAGCGCGCTGGCGCAGTGGTTGCTCGGACCGCGCACGCTGGCGGAGCTGTTGCTGGTCACGCTGGCGTACGCGGCCGGGTACACGCTGCTCTTCACGCTGCTGTGGGAGGTCAGCGGTCGGCGCGCCGTCGCCGCGCTGCTGCTGGCGGTCGCGCTGGTCCTCGCGCCGCGCCTCTTCAAGTACTACGTGATGCTGGGTCCGGTGCTCAGCCTGTGGGCGGCGTGGCGATACATCGAACGCCAGTCGTCGATTTTCCTCGTCGCGCTCGCCGCGATGGCGGTCGTCTTCGGGTTGTTCCGCATCGACTTCGGCGCCTTCGCCGGCGCGGCCGCCGTGACGGCGATCGCCGTCGGGCCCGGACCCCTGCGCGCCCGGGCCCGACGTCTGGCGCAATACGTCGGCC
>JBOHWA010000025.1:0-3696 GCA_050735855.1 Binatia bacterium | reverse complement strand
AGGGCGCCGGTCCCTCGGCGCCGTGCGTGCGGCGAGCACCCCGCGCCACGCCGCCCGGCGCCGAGGGACCGGCGCCCTCCAGTTACGGAATCAGCAGCACCTTGCCGACGCTGCGCCGCGCCGCGATCTCATCGAGCGCTTTGGCGGCCTCGGCGAGCGGGTACTGCGACGACACCAGCGGGGTCACGGCGCCGCGCGCATAGAGCTCGAACAGCGCGGCCATCGCCTGCGGGATCTTCGCCGGGTCGTGTTGGCGATAGGCGCCCCAGTGCAGGCCGACGATCGAGATGTTCTTCAGCAGGACGCGGTTCACCTGCAGGGTCGGGATGGTGCCGGAGGCGAAGCCGATGACCAGCAGGCGGCCGCCGAAGGCGATGCACTTGGTGGAGAGGTCGAAGATGTCGCCGCCGACCGGGTCGTAGATGACGTCGGCGCCGCGGCCGCCGGTGGCTTCTCTGACCTGCTCGACCCACGCGGGGGTCGAGTAGTCGAACGCCGCCTCGGCGCCGTGCTGGCGCGCGACCTCGAGCTTCGCCGCCGACCCCGCCGTCGCCAGCACGCGCGCGCCGAGCGCTGTGCCGATCTGCACCGCCGCCAGGCCGACGCCACCGGCCGCCGCGTGCACCAGCAGGGTCTCACCGGGCTGCAACGCGGCGCGGTAGACGAGGCCGAAGTAGGAGGTCTGGTAGACGACGCCGAACGCCGCGCCGTGCTCGAACGGCATCGCGTCGGGCATGCGCACGACGCCCGCCGCCGGCGCCAGGCAGACGCTGGCGTAGCCGCCCCAGCCGAGCATGGCGAAGACGCGGTCGCCGACGCGCCGGTCGCGCACCTCCGGCCCGACGGCACGGATCACCCCCGCCACCTCGCCGCCCGGCGAGAACGGCCGCGGCGGTTTCACCTGGTACTTGCCCTGCGCGATCAGGATGTCGAAGAAGTTGCAGCCCGCCGCCTTGACGTCGATCGCCACCTGCCCCGGCCCCGGTTGCGGATCGGGCAGTTCCTTGAGCCGCATGTCCTTCGGCTCGCACCATTCGTCGACGATCATCGCGCGCATCGCTCAGCTCCGGGTTGGGGGTGGGGCAACACGGCGTGCTTCGCATCTTCGCGCCCGCGGCTCAATGGCGCCGCGCGCGTGCGGGCGCCGGCGTCCTTTGCCGCTTCCGCCCGCAGGGCCTGGCCGGCGCCGGCGCGAGCGGCGATGGAGCGCCCTCAGCTGCTGCAGCTGTCGATCAGCGCGGAGAGAGTCAGGTCGGTTCCCGGCAGGTCGGTCCAGCAGGGCTCGTCGGGCGTGCATTGCAGCATGAAGGCCCAGTGGGTGACGTACGTGTCCGAGCTGCCCGAGGCCATCTGCATGTTGAACGTCCACTCGCCATCGGCGCGCACCATCTTGCCGATGCCGGTGGTCACCGATGGCGTGCCAAGGGGAATCTGCTGGACGCTGGTGAACGACATGTACACCCGTCCGTCGGGGGTGACCGATCCGGTGGCGTACTGACAGGTGCGCGGATAGCCGGTGAACTGCGCCGCCACCGGGCCGAAGAAGTAGCCGTTCTCGTAGCGCTCGATGTGCCACACCGTCTGATCGTCGATCGCCGAAGGGCTCTGCGGCGTGTCGGCGCCCCACTGGAATGCGAGCAGGTTGTCGTCCGGGACGTACCAGTACGTGCCGCCGTCCTCGGCCAGCCAGCTCCAGCGCGACGCATCGCGCGCCGAACCGCTGCCCTTGGCAGGCGACCCGCATGCGACATGAACGAACATCAGGGCGGCTGCGGCCGCGCTCAGTGCCAGACGGGTGCGATTGACCATCGGTCCTCCTCGCGATCCTCCAGCGAGGCTACCTGCAATCGCGGCGGCCGGAAGAGGGAAAATGTTGCTCGGCCCATCCATGCCGCCAACCGAGCGGCGCCCTCCACAAGCGTGATTCGAGGTGCGCTACTCGAATGCGAAGATGCGCTTCCAGTCGTTCTTCATGCTGATGACCGTCCAGCCGTGCTGCTTCGCTTCGTCGTAGAGCGCCTGGGTGAACGTGCCGACCTTGGTGTCGGGGAGCCCCTGCGCCGGCCCGTAGGCGTACTCGCGCGTCGCGTCGTCGTGCAGCACCAGCATCATCAGCCGCGCGCCCGGGCCGGCGCCGGTGTACTCCAGCATCTGCTGGTCGCCGTTCGAGTTGCCGAACGCCGCCACCGGACGGCGGCCGATCATCATGTGGATGCCCTCCGGCTTGCCGGCATGGTCGTCGATGAGCAGCACCTCGGGCTCCTTGGTCAGGAACGGCTTGCCGTCCTTGCCGTAGCCGAACTTCGTGGCGCCGACGGTGCCGACCACCTGCTCCGGCGGAATGCCGTACACCTGCTCGGCGTAGACGCGGACGAAGTCCTGCCCGCCGCCGGTGACCATGTACGTCTTGAAGCCGTTGGCGCGCACGTACGCGAGCACTTCCTGCATCGGCAGGTAGGTGAGGTCGGTGTACGGGCGCTTCCAGCGCGGGTGCTGGGCGGTGGCGAGCCACTGGCTCACGTCGGCCTGAAACTGCTCGACGGACATGCCGGTGAGGGTCGCGGCGAGGATCTTCTTCAGGTCGGCCATCGGCAGCTTGGCGATCGCCGCGCGATCGCCGGCGAGCACGGTCTTGAAGGGCTCGACGTCCTTCAGCTCCGGCTTCTGCGCCACCACCGCCGGGACGCGATCCAGGCAATAGATCACCTGCGTATACAGCGGGTGCGAGACCCACAGCGTGCCGTCCTGGTCGAAGGTGGCGATGCGCTCGGCCGGCGGCACGAACGTGGGACTGCCCTCGGTGGTGGTCGCCCGCACGAAGTCGACGATCGCCTGCTTGCTCGGCCCGTCGTTCCATGCGGGCAGCGGATCGGTCTGCGCGTGCGCCTGGGCGGCGAGGCAGAGCAGCGCAGCGAGCGCCCAGGCTGCCGCCCGCCGCCGCCGGGAACATGGGAGTGCGAATCGCCTCGAAGCTTCCATCGATCCCATCCTTTCAGTCCATCGCGCGAACACCGGGCGACGCTATCCCATCCACTCGGCCGGAGTCTTGGCGATTCCATCGCGCACTGTCCAGCGTACACGGCGCAGCGCGCGCAGGTCGGTGAGTGGGTCGCCGTCGACGATCAACAGGTCGGCGCGCTTGCCGACCTCGACGGTGCCGATCTCTGCCTGGCGCCCGAGCATGCGCGCGGCGTTCGGGTGGCGGCGATGATGGCGTCGGCGTGGGGCAGGCCGGCGGTGCCGAGCAGTTCGACCTCGCGCGCGGTCTGCGGGCCGTGGAAGTGATAGATCGCCTCGGGCCAGACCGACGGCGCGTCGGTGGCGGCGACGATCGGCACGCCGGCGCGGTGCATGCGGACGAGGTTGCGCCGGCTGTAGGCGAGGCCGTCGTCGAGATTCTCGGCGTTCCAGAGCTGGCCGGCCAGCCCGTCGAGCGGCGTAGCGCCGGTGGCGTCGAACAGGCGCGCGTTGCGGATGACCAACTCGGCCGCGCCAGCCGACGATGCGAGCACACAGCCCAGCAGGACCGCCCACCACCGTGCCCGGCTTCGTCGCGGCGTGATCGCGAACATACGTTCTCGTGCCTGGGGCAGTAACCCAGTCGGCGGCGGCAGGGCAACAGTCCCGACCCTGCGCCCCGACCGGCCTGGAGGGCGCCGGTCCCTCGGCGCCGTGTATGCGATGTGCACCCCGCCC
>JBOHWA010000024.1:0-6207 GCA_050735855.1 Binatia bacterium | reverse complement strand
CTCCGGCACCGCCGCCAGGACCAGTCCCGGAGCGAACTCGCCCGGCATGTCCTTGAGCGAGTGCACGGCGCAGTCGATGCTGCCATCGGTGAGCGCCGACTCGAGCTCCTTGACGAACAGCCCCTTGCCGCCGACCGCGGCCAGCGGCACGTCGGTGATGCGGTCGCCGGAGGTCTTGATCACCACCAGCTCGCTGCGCAGGCCGGGGTGCGCCGCGTGCAAGCGCTCGCGCACCCAGCCGGTCTGCGTCAACGCCAACGGGCTGCCGCGGGTACCGATGCGCAGGACGGCGCTCACGACTCGTCCGGGCCTTCCAGGTCGAACAGGCGGCGCGTCGCGTCGATGTAGAAGGCCTCGGTGCGCGGGTCGCGCTGCTTCAGCCGCGCGATCGGCATGTGCAGGATCTTGTTGACGATCGCGGCGGTCATCGCCTCGAGCGCCTCGCGCTCCTTGGGCGACAGATCCTTCAGCGCGTTGAGCGTCTTCTGCAGCTCGCCGAGGCGGATCGCCTCGACCTTGTCGCGCAGCGCGACGATGGTCGGCACGACCTCGAGATGGTCGAGCCAGCGCCAGAACGACTCGACCTCCTCGCTGACGATGCCTTCGGCCTTCTCCGCTTCGCGCGCCCGTTCGCCGAGATTCTCCTCCGCCACCCGGGCGAGGTCGTCGACGTCGTACAGGTAGACGTTGTCGAGCTGGTTGATGCGCGGATCGAAGTTGCGCGGCACGCTCAGGTCGATGCAGAACATCGGCCGGCCCTTGCGCTCGCGCAGCGCCTCCTGCACCGGCTGATCGGTGAGCACGTAGCCGGTCGCCCCGGTCGAACCGATGACGATGTCCGCCATCGGCAGATACTTGGGGAACTGCTCGAACGGCACCGGCGTGGCATTGAGCTCGCGCGCCAGCTCGACGGCGCGCTCGAAGGTGCGGTTGGTCAGGATCAGGTTGCCGACGCCGTTGGCCATCAGGTGGCGCGCCGCCAGCTCGCCCATCTTGCCGGCGCCGATCAGCATCGCCGTCTTGCCTTCCAGGTGGTCGAAGATCGTGCGCGCCAGCTCGACCGCCGCCGAGCTCACCGACACCGCGCGCCCGGCGATGCCGGTTTCGGTGCGCACGCGCTTGGCGACCGAGAAGGCCTTGTGGAACCAGCGGTGCAGCACCGCGCCGGTGGCGCCGACGCTGGCAGCGCGGGCGTAGAAGACTTTCAACTGGCCGAGGATCTGCGGCTCGCCGACCACCATCGAGTCGAGGCTCGAGGCGACGCGGAACAGGTGGCGCACCGCGTCGCGCCCGGCGAAGTTGTAGAGATACGGGGCGAGATCGGCGCCAGGCGTGGTCTGCGCGCCGCGCAGGAAGTCGGTGATGCGGTCGGCGACGCCGGCCCCCTGGCGCGTCGCCGAGACCACCTCGACGCGGTTGCAGGTGCACAGCACCACCGCCTCCTCGACGCCCTCGATGTCGCGCAGGCGGCGGTGCACGTCGTCGAGCTGCTCGTCGGCGAAGGCCAGCGACTCGCGCACGTCGACCGACGCGGTGCGATGGTTGAGCCCGACGATGAGGACCTCGTGCTGCATCAGCCGAACGCCCCGCCGTGCGACGCCCCGATGTTGAGGCTGAGGAAGGAGACGATGAGCAGGGCGAAGCCGATGATGGTCAAGGTGGCGGCGCGCCGCCCGCGCCAGCCGAGCGAGCGCGTCTGCAGCAGCACCGCGTAGATCAGCCAGGCCAGCGCCGAGAGGATCTGCACCGGCTCCCACGACCAGAACGTCCCCCACATCGCCTTGGCGAGCAGCGAGCCGGTGACGATGCCGATGGTGAACAGGGCGAAGCCCCAGGCGACGCAGCGGTAGTTCAGATCGTCCAGCGTCTCGAGCGAGGGCAGCCGCCGGAAGGCCCCGCGCCGCTTGGCCTTGAGCTGCCGCTCCTGCAGCAGGTAGGCGGCGCTGACGCAGGACGCCAGGGCGAAGATCGCATAGCCGAGGAAGGCCGGGGCGACGTGCGCCGGCAGCCAGGCGTTCTGCAGCTCGCTGGGCAGCGTCTGCGCGCCGGAGAAGACGATGTAGGACGACAGGGTGAGCAGGAAGGCCAGCGGGCTGACCAGCGCGCCGAGCACCGCGACGTGATAGCGCGCCTGCAGGCCGAGATAGAGGCCGACGATCAGCCAGGCGAGCAACGTCAGTTGGTCGTGGCTCGAATTCAGCATCGCACTGCCGTGCGCCAGGGCGCGCAGGGCCAGGCCGATCGTGTCCATGCCGAACGCCACGGCCAGCGCCGCCATCGCCGCGCGCCGCGGCGCGTCGCGGCCGAGCGTCAGGTGGACGATGAAGGCCACCGCGGCGCCCAGGTACAGCGCCAGCGCCAGGGCGAAGAAGATCAGATCCATCGCGCCCCTCGGCCGTCCGGCCGGCGGGCCATCACAGCTGCGCCCCGAGGCTGGCGAGCGAGACGCCGCCGCCGACGTGCTCGGCAAGCAGCCGGTCGACGGCCGCGGTGTCGGGCGCGCGCAGCCGGTCGAGCAGATCGGAGGCGACCAACCCGGTCAGGATGCGCTGGCGGTCATCGCTCGACAGCGGCCGCGCCTGCAGATGGCGGCGCAGGCGGGCGAGGACATCCAGGGCGCGCTCGTATTCGGGTCCGAGGGCGCGCTCGATGTCCTGGCGCACGCGCCGCGCCAGCGCCGGGCTGCCGCCGCCGGTGGAGACCGCGACGGTGAGGGCGCCGCGGGTCAGCAGCGACGGCACGATGAAGCCACACCACTGCGGCCGGTCGACCACGTTGAGCAGGATCCCGGCGGCGGCCGCATCGTCGGCCAGGCGGGCGTGCAACGCCTCGTCGTCGGTGGCGGCGTAGGCCAGCGCAGCCCCGGCCAGGTCGCCGGCCGCATACCCGCGCTCGATCCATTCGACCTCGCGCCGCTCGGCCCGCGCCGCCAGCGCCGCCGTCAGACGGGGGGCGACGACCGTCACCACCGCGCCGGCGTCGAGCAGCGAGTCGACCTTGCGGGCCGCCACCCGGCCCCCGCCGATGACCACGCAGCGCCGCCCGCCGAGGCGCAGGAAGATCGGATAGTAGGTCATTCGCGCCAGGCTACCACACCTACTGCGGAGCCTAAATCGCCATCGCCGTCAGGTGCAACCGGCCACCCGGCGGCGCCGCTTGGGTTTGCCAAGCCCGAGGCCTGATGGTACGTAACGGCTTTATCCCACGCCGCGAGAGGAGAGCACCGTGAAAGCACGTACGCGTTTTGGTGTGTCGAAAATTGGGCTGGCCGCAATGCTGGCTGCCCTGTGCGCCGCCCCGGCCCTGGCCGATGACGCCGCCAACCAGAAGATCGTCGACTACTATCGCCGCAAGGCCAACCTGCCGCCCGAAGTCACGGCGACTGTCAAGAACGTCGCCGACTCGAAGATCCCCGGCGCCAAGACCGCGACCCTGGAGCTGTCGAAGGGTGGGCAGATCCAGAGCGTCGTCGTGCTGATGTCGCCCGATGGCCGCTACGTCGTCTTCGGCGAGGTCGAGGACGTCTCCTCGGATCCGTTCAAGGCAATCGCCGCCAAGATCAACATGAAGGACGAGCCGTTCCGTGGGCCCAAGGACGCCAAGGTCACCATCGTCGAGTACTCGGACTTCCAGTGCCCGTACTGCTCGCGCGCGCACGAAGTCATCGCCAATCAGGTGATGAAAGAGTACGACGGCAAGGTGAAGCTGGTGTACAAGAACTTCCCGCTCGGCTTCCACAAGTGGGCAGAGCCGGCCGGCATCGCCGGCGAGTGCGCCTATCTCCAGGACCCCGACGCGTTCTGGAAGCTCTACGATGGGTTCTTCGCCCAGCAGCAGCAGATCACGCCGGAGAACATCAAGGAGAAGTCGACCGAGTTGCTCAAGGGCACCAAGGTCGACATGGCGAAGTGGAACGACTGCTACGACAACAAGAAGACCCTCGACAAGGTCAAGGCCGACATGGCCGAAGGCCAGTCGGTGGGCGTGACCGGCACGCCGGCCTTCTTGATCAACGGCCGCAAGATCAGCGGCGCCCAGCCGTTCCAGAACTTCAAGGCAGTCATCGACGACGAGCTGACCCGCGCGAACTGAGCTGTGCCCTTTGCCGGGCCGAGGGTTCGCCCTCGGCCCGGTTCGGGTGCAGCCCGCCGGCGGATGATCGAGCGCATCGAATCCGCCTCCGCCATTGACCGCCTGCGCGCCGCCGCAGCGTTCATCGGCGCCGCCCCTCCGGGGGCCGAACTGTTGCTGGTCGGCGCCTCGCGCGAGGCCATCGACGATCTCGTCCGCAGCCTCTCCAGCAGGCGCGCCGCGACCTTCGGCCTGCACCGCTTCACGCTGACGCAGCTGGCCGCCCGCCTGGCCGCGCCGCCACTGAGCGCGCGCGGCCTCGCCACCTGCACCCGCCTGGGCGCCGAGGCGGTCGCCGCGCGCGCCACCTTCGAGGTTCTCGCCGCCGGCGCGATTCCCTACTTTGCCCCGGTGGCGCGCTGCCCGGGGTTCGGCGCCACCCTCGCCAGCACGGTCGCGGAGCTGCGCGGCGCCGGCGTCGACCCCACCCAGCTCGCCGCCCAGGGCGCCTCGGTCGCCCAACTCGGCGTGCTGCTCACCGCCTACGAGGCACAGCTCGCGGCGGCCGGACTGGCCGACCGCGCGACGCTGCTGGCCGCGGCGACGGCGGCCGTCGGCAGCAGCGCCGCCGACCCGTTGACCCGCATGCCGCTGCTGCTGCTCGACGTGCCGATCGACACCGCCGGCGAACGCGATCTGATCGCCGCGCTGTGCGCCGCCGCGCCGCACGGCCTCGCCACGCTGCCCGCCGGCGACCGCCGCAGCCACGACGCGCTGACCGCGATCGGCGCGCACCCGCAGCCCACGGCGCCGGCGGCGCCGGCGAACAGCCTCGGCCGCCTGCAGCGCTACCTCTTCTCGCAGGAGACCCCACCCCCCGGCGCGCCCGATGACGCGGTCCGCTTCCTCTCCGCCCCCGGCGAAGGACGCGAGACGGTCGAGATCGCCCGCCGCATCCTCGCCGAGGCGCGGGCCGGCACGCCCTTCGACCGCATGGTGGTCTTCCTGCGCAGCCCCGAGGCCTACACCGCGCGCCTCGAGACGGCCTTCCGCCGCGCCGGCATCCCCGGCTACTTCGCCCGCGGCACGCGCCGCCCCAACCTCGCCGGCCGCGCCTTCCTCGCCCTGCTCGGCTGCGCGCTCGACGGCCTCTCGGCGCGGCGCTTCGCGGAGTACCTGTCGTTCGGCCAGGTGCCGCAGCCGGCCGCCGACGGCACACCCCCCGTCGGCGCGCCCCCCTGGCAGGGGCCGCGCGACGAGTCGCTCGGCGCCGCCAGCGCCGACGCTGCCGCAGCCGATGCCGAGGCCGATGCCCCAGCGGCCGAAGCGGACGCGGTGCGCGCCCTCAACGCCCCGTGGAAGTGGGAGAACCTGCTCAGCGAGGCGGCGGTGATCGGCGGCGCCGCGCGCTGGCAGCGGCGCCTCGACGGGCTCGCCCACGAGCTCGCCGCGCAGCGCGAGATGCTCGAGCGCGAGGAGCCGGAGTCGCCGCGGCTGGCCGGCATCGCCCGCCAGCTCGAACATCTCGCGGCGCTGCACCGCTTCGCCCTGCCGGTCATCGAGAGGCTCGCCGCTCTGCCCGCCGGCGCCGCGTGGGCGACCTGGCTCGAGCGTCTCGGCCAGCTGGCACCGCGCGTCCTGCGCCAGCCGGAGGGCGTGCTGGCGGTGCTCGCCGAGCTGGCGCCGATGGCCGCGGTCGGTCCGGTCGGCCTCGACGAGGTGCACGCGGTGCTCGCCGGACGATTGCGCTTTCTCACCGACGAGCCGCCCGCACAGCGCTACGGCCGCGTGCTGGTGGCGACGCTCGAGCAGGCGCGCGGACGCACCTTCGACGTCGTCTTCGTCCCCGGTCTGGCCGAGCGCGTCTTCCCGCAGCGCCCGCGCGAGGACCCGCTGCTGCTCGACGCGCTGCGCCGCGGCCTCTCGCGCGATCTGCCGACGCAGGACGAGCGGGTCGAGCGCGAGCGCCTGCTGCTGCGGCTGGCGGTCGGTGCGGCGGAGCACCGCTTGTATCTCTCCTACCCGCGCGTCGACGTCGCCCAGGGCCGCCCGCGCGTCACCTCGTTCTACGGCCTCGACGTCGCCCGCGCGACGCACGGCGGCATCCCCGACGTCGAGGCCTTCGAGCGCGAGGCC
>JBOHWA010000023.1:0-2817 GCA_050735855.1 Binatia bacterium | reverse complement strand
CGCCGCGTCCGCGCCACGAAGGAACCCGCATCCGCGACGGCCGCGCCGCGCGCGCGGCGTACCGCCCCACGCCGCCCGGCAAGCGACGCGTAGCAGTTCTGCTCGGCTGATCCCTATCCAGTCGCCGCCGGCGGGACCGCCGCGCGGCGGCCGGGTAGGGAAATTACCTACTTCACTTGCCCCAGGGGGCAGGATATTGGCCTTCCGATCTGGGGGTTTCCACGGCGGGGCTGACGCCGTGGATCGATGCATCCGACCGTATCTTCATGAAATCCGGTTGGGTAGGCTGACAGGGTGACGCGCATGGAGCCGCCGGCCGCGGACATGGCATCGGAGATGACGGGGGAGCGCCGCGCGGTTGCGGCCGCGCCCGTCGCGCCGCCGCACGAGAGTGGGCTCCTGCGCCACGATCCCACCACCGAGCGCCTGCCGCCGCAGCGCGCCTTCCTGCTGCTGCGCTACACCCTGATCGTCGCCACCGCCTATCTGCTCCTGGTCGAGGAGGGCCTCGGCATGCCGCCGCCCACCTCGATCATCCTGATCGTGCTGGCGCTGGCGTCGAACGTCGTCGTCGCCTCGCTGCCGGCGCGCATCACCTCGGCCGCGTACTTCGGACCGGCGGTGATCATCACCGACACGCTGTGGATCACCATCGCCCTGCTGGTCAGCGGCAAGTTCACCGCCGAGTTCTTCTTTCTCTACTTCTTCATCCTGCTGCTGGCCGCGATCGGCGAGAACCTCTGGCTGATCGCGCTGGCTGCGGTCGCCGTCTGCGGCGCCTACCTGTACGTCCTCTCGGCCACCGGCGGCGCCTGGTCGCTGTGGAACTCGCCGTCGCTGATTCGCATTCCCTTTCTCTTCACCGCGGCCGCCTTCTATGGCTACCTGGTCGATCGCACGCGGCAGGAACGCCACCGCGCCCAGGAGGCCGATCGGATCAAGTCGGAGTTCCTCGGCACCATCTCGCACGAGCTGCGCACCCCGCTCACCGTCATTCTCGGCTACGTCGATCTGCTGCTCGAGGATGAGTTCGGCCCGGTCCCGGACGAGCAGCGCGGCGTCCTCGGCAAGGTGCAGAACGCCGGGGAGAACCTGCACCGCTACCTGAGCCGCCTGCTCGACGTCAGCCGGCTGGTCAACCGCCTGCAGTCCGGCCGCGAGGCGATCATCTGCAGCGACTTCGGCCTCGCCGGCGTCTTCAACGAGCTGCGCTACGACTTCCCGGACGGGAGCCGCGCGCCGATCGCCTGGCCGACGGCGACCGACCTGCCGCGCCTGTACACCGACCGCGAAAAGCTGCTCACCATTCTGCGCAACCTGGTCGAGAACGCCGTGAAGTACGGCCAGGGCAAGCCGGTGACGATCGAAATCGCCTGGGATCGCAGCGACGACCACATCACCGTGCGCGTCGCCGACCGCGGCATCGGCATCACCGCCGCCGACCTGCCGCACATCTTCGACCCGTTCCGCCGCACCGCCGGTGCCGTGCAGACCAACGCCCAGGGCGTCGGCCTCGGCCTCTACATCGTCAAGCAGTTCGTCGATCTGCTGAGCGGCACGATCAGCGCCGAGTCGGCGGCGGGCGTCGGCTCGACGTTCATCGTCCGCCTGCCGCGCCAGCTCGAAAAGCCGCCCGCCGCCCAGGCGGCGTCGGCGTAAGGCGCGCGCGCGGCGCTCTTCAGCGCCCCATCTTGTGGCGGAACAGGCGCGCCCGGCGCGTGCTGCCGTCCAGCTCGATGAACAACAGGCCGCGCACCACCATGGCGAAGTAGAGGAACAGCGCCGTCGCCGCCCAGCGCACCACGGCCAACACCGGCTCATGGGCCGGGATGAGCAGCCAGATCGCCGCCAGGCCGCCGAGCAAGAGCAGATTGGGCGGAAACCATTCGATCCAATTGGCGGTGATGAACTCATAGCTGCGCGACAGCAGCGCCACGGCGCCGGAATGACCGAGATAGATCAGCTCGGGAACGGCGTTGAAGAACACCAGGGCGACCAGGTTGACGCACAGCACGATGACCGCCCCGTTGGGCGTCGACTGCGCGATGAGCGTCGTCAGCATCGCGAAGATCCAGATGACGAACGAGACGCCCACCACGTCCCAGAGGTAGACGCCGAAGCTGCGGCGGAAATCCGCCACGCTCACCTTGCCGCTGCAGACGATCTGCTCGACCAGATACAGAAACGACGCCAGGCAGGCCGCCCTGAGCAGCGACAGCAGCAGGCCGCCGGCCATGCCAAGCTGCATCGCCAACAGGGCGCCGACGAACAGGATGCCGGCGTAGGCGAAGATCGACACCAGCACCGGCCAGTTCTTCGCCGCCAGGACCGCCCCGCGACTGAACGCACGGCGATACATTTCCATTGTAACGACGAAGGATTCGAGCACGGCGTCTCCTAGCGGGCGATCGTCACAGGGTCAACGCACCGCCGACGTCGCGCCCGGCGAAGCGCCCCAACCCCAACGCCTCCGACCACGGGTGCGCCGCGCCGCGCAGCAGCGCGCCAATCAGCTGCGCGGTGAGCGGCGCGAGCAGGACGCCGTTGCGATAGTGCCCGGCGGCGACGAGATAGCCCTGCACACCGGGATCGACGCCGACGATCGGCCGGCCGTCGGCCGATCCCGGCCGCAGCCCAGCCCAGGTCTCGACCAGCGGCAGCGCCGCCAACCCCGGCGACAGCTCGAGCGCGTGGCGCAGAATCGTCGCGACGCCGCCGGCGGTCACCCGCTTCTCGAAGCCCACCGCCTCGCGCGTGCTGCCCAACAGCACGCGGCCGTCGCGCCGCGCTACGGCATAGCCGCGGGCGGAGTAGACG
>JBOHWA010000022.1:0-10555 GCA_050735855.1 Binatia bacterium | reverse complement strand
GTCGACGCCGGCGGCAACGAGGTGTTCCTGCTCGGCACCATGGCGGAGGGGCGCGTGGCCGACGTGCGCGTGCTGGCGCGCGGGCACCGCAGCGCCGTGCCGGCGCTGCTGCAGATCCCGCGGCCGGGCGAGGTCGTCATCCACAATCATCCGAGCGGCGTGCTGACGCCGTCCGACCCCGACCTCCAGATCGCCAGCGCGCTGGGCAACAACGGCGTCGGCTGCTTCATCGTCGACAACCCCGTGCAGGCCGTCTACGTCGTCGTCGAGCCGCACGCCGCGCCGCGCGAGCAGGCCGTCGACGGCCGCGCCGCCGCCGCGCTGCTGGCCCCCGGCGGCGCCGTCGGTGCCGCGCTGGCGGGCTACGAGCACCGCCCGCAGCAGCTGGCCATGCTCAACGCCGTCAGCGCCGCGTTCAACGATCACTCGGTGCTCACCGTCGAAGCCGGCACCGGCACCGGCAAGTCGCTCGCCTACCTGGTGCCGGCGATCCTCTGGGCCCGCGCCAACCAGCAGCGCGTGGTCGTCTCGACCCACACCATCAACCTGCAGGAGCAGTTGGTACGCAAGGATCTGCCCCTGCTCACCGAGCGCGCCGGTCTCGCCTGCACGGTCGCGCTGGTCAAAGGGCGCAGCAACTACGTCTGCCAGCGCAAGGCGGCGCAGGCCGCCGCGCAGCCGGCGCAGCTGGTCGACGACGACTGGTCGCTGGAGCTGCGCCAGGTGCTCGACTGGGCGGCGCACAGCAGCGACGGCAGCCTCGGCGACCTGGCGGTGCGACCGCGCCCGGAGGTCTGGGAGCAGGTCGTCTCCGAGCACGACAACTGCCTGCGCGCGCGCTGCCCGTACTACTCCAAATGCTTCTTCTACACCGCCCGCCGCGCCGCCGCCGCGGCCGACATCCTGGTCGTCAACCATCACCTGCTGATGGCCGATCTGTCGCTGCGCTCCGAGGTCGGCAACTACACCCAGAACGCCGTCCTGCCGCCCAGCGCGCGGGTCATCCTCGACGAGGCGCACCATCTCGAAGACGTCGCCACCGCCTACTTCGGCAGCCAGGCGAGCCTGGCGACCATCGACCGCACGCTGCAGCGCCTGCACAGCCGGCGCAACATCACCAAGGGCATCCTGCCCGCGCTCACCATGGCCCTCGAGACGCTGCAGGACGCGGGCGATGCAACCCTGGCGCGCGGCGCGGTCGACTGGATCGACCGCCGCCTGCTGCCCGGCGCGCACGAGCTGAGCGTCCAGGCGGAGGAGTGCTTCACCCGTCTGCTCGACGCGCTGCTCGCCCTGCCGCGGACGCAGACCAGCGAGCGCACCGACGAGAAGCTGCGCGTCACCCCGGCGCTGCGCGAGAGCGGCCTCTGGCGCCTGACGCTCGAGCTGCTGACGCCCCTCGCCGATGGGCTCGATCGCTATGCCCTCGACGCGTTCGGGGTGCTCGAGCGCCTCGCGGACCTGTCGGAGGAAGCCGGCAACCAGGTGCGCTATCTGGCCACGGAGCTCGGCGCGATGCGCGGCCGCCTGGCGGCGGCGGCGGCGGTGCTGCTCGAGTTCACCGGCGATGACGATGGGCACTGCGCCTGGTTCGAGGTGCGCCAGCGTGGTCGCGGCGGCGCGGCGCTGTCCCTGCACCGGGCGCCGATCGAGGTCGGGCCGCTGCTCGCCCGCGCCCTGTTCGAGCCCTTCGCCAGCGCCGTGCTGACCTCGGCGACGCTGTCGGTCAACGGCCGCTTCGACTACCTGCACCAGCGCGTCGGCCTCGATCGGCTCGAGATACCCGAGCGGGTCGAGACGCTGCGGGTCGAATCGCCCTTCGACTTCGCCCGCCAGGCGATGCTGCTGGTCCCCACCGACGTCCCCGAGCCGACCGCGCCGGGCTACGAGACCGCCACGCACGAGGTCATCGAGCGCCTCCTGGCGGCCACCGACGGCGGCACCTTCCTGCTGTTCACCGCCTACGGCGCGCTCAACCGCGCCTGGTTCGCCCTCGCCAACCAGTTGCGCGCGCGCGGGCTGGTGCCGCTGCGCCAGGGTGAGCTCAGCCGGCACGTGCTGCTCGAGCGCTTCGTGCAGGACCGGCGCGCCGTGCTGTTCGCCACCGACAGCTTCTGGGAGGGCGTCGACGTGCGTGGCGACGCGCTGCGCTGCGTGGTGATCACCCGCCTGCCCTTCAAGGTGCCGACCGAACCGCTCGAACAGGCGCGCGTCGAGGCGATCGCGGAACGCGGCGGCGACCCGTTCGCCGAGCGCGCCGTGCCGCAGGCGGTGATCAAACTGAAGCAGGGGTTCGGCCGCCTGATCCGCAGCCGCACCGACCGCGGCTGCGTCGTCGTGCTCGACAGCCGCCTGGCGCGCAAAGCGTACGGCCGCATCTTCCTCGCCTCCCTGCCGCCGGCGCGCCAGGTGCTGGCACCGCGCGCGGCGGTCTACGCGGCGATCGAGCACTTCTACGCGGCACAAGCGACCCCGCGCTGACCGCGCCGCCGTGAGATCAGACCGGCGAGCCCTGCGCCGCGTAGATGCCCAGGCGCTTCCACAGCCAGGCCCAGCGCGGCGTCAGAACGCCGAGCTCCCAGCACAGCTCGCGCGGTTTGAAGAGCGCGCGCTTGAGGTTCTGCTCGGCGCGCGAGCCCTTGCCGTACGCTTCGCGCAGCACCTCGGCCGGGATGCCGTAGGTGCGCACGACGTGGCCCGAGGGGCGGCTCATCATCAGCGAGGCGATCTTCATCACCACGGCGGTGCGCAGGCGCAGGGCGAACCACTTGTAGCCGCGCAGCTTGGGCACCGTGCGGCGCAGGTAGTGGCGAGCGAACGCCATGTGGCGCGCCTCTTCGGTGATGTGGATACGGGTGATGCGCTCGATCAGCGGGTGCAGCGCGCGGCCGTTCTGCAGCATCTCGCGCTGCACATGGTCGATCGGATCCTCGCCGGCGAGGACGAAGAAGAAGAACAGCTCCGGAAAGTGGCGGCCGAAGCCCACCACCTGGCGGTCGGCGACGCCGAGGATGCGCGGTGAGCGCACGTCGAGGCCGGTGCGGGCGACGAACTCGTGGAAGAAGAGCGAGTGCTGCGCCTCCTCGATCACTTCATGGTAGCAGTAGCGGAACTCGGGCGCGTCGGTGGGCAGCTTGAGCGCGAACTCGAGCAGGCCGCGCTTGAGCACGCTCTCGAAGCGCCAGCCGATCTGCGCGAAGGTAGCGATCATGTGCAGCCCGATGCGCGAGCGGACCTCGGCCGGCTGGCTCTGGTACCACGCCGTGGCGCCGAGCGGATCGGCGGTCGACAACTGCAGGCGCGGATCAGCCGGATCGATGGCGAAGTCGGGATCGTCCCAGGGGATGTCGGCGTAGGCGTCGTAGTGTTTGACCACCGACTGATGCGAGAGGCGGGCGAGAAGGCGGCGATAGCCCTCCTCGGCATCGACCTGCTGGCGCTCTTCCTGCGGCAGCTCACCGGTCAGCGTTGCGGCTGCGTTCATCGTCGGACTCCTCTGTCTCCGTGCGGCCGGGGAAGCGCAGAGCTTCCGGGCCGTCGAACATGCGCGCCAGATCGGCGTTCAGACGCGTGGCGATGAGGAACGCTGTGACGCGGCGCAGGTCGGCGAAGACCTGATCGAGCGACACCCGTTCCGGGTCGAGTTGCAGGCCGAGCGAGACGCCGTCGAGCGTGGCGAGGATCGCGCCGGCGACGCCATCGGCGTCGGGCACCTCGACCCCGAGGGCCTCGCGCATACCGTCGGTGATCGCCAGCCGCGCCCGCCGGATGATGCCCTGCAGCGTGGCGTGCACCTCGGGCTTCTGCTCCGCCATCTCGAGCGCGAGGATCTGGAACAGCTTGTAGATCCACGGCCGCTCCTCGAGCATCGCGCGCATCCCGGCGAGGGCGCGGTCGAGCCGGCCGATGGGGTCGCCGGCCTGCCGCGACGCGTTCTGGATACCCTCGATCCACTGCGTCGCGGCGCGCTCCAGCACCGCTGCCAGCAGCCCTTCCTTGTTGCCGAAATGGTAGTAGATCGCCGTCTTGGCGATCCCCGAACGCTCGGCCAGCCGATCGACCCCCGACCCAGCGTAGCCGCGGGTCGAAAACAGCTCAGTGGCCGCCTCGATGATCCGCTCCCTGCTCGTGTCGCTCTTCTGATATTTGCCGCGCGCCATAAGTACGGACTAGTCTGTACAATTTGACGCGGCACGAGTCAAGACCGAATGGAGTCACCGGTCGCCCGCTCACGTCATCCCCCCGCGTAGACAGCTCCGCGCCCCGTCCGCTACATCCGCCGCACACGAAAAGGAGAAGACGCGTGGACTTCGCATACTCAGACAAGGTCAAGCACCTCGCGGCGCAGGTGCAGGCGTTCATGGACGAGCATGTCTACCCGAACGAGGCGGTGTATGACGCGCAGGTCGACAAGGACCGTTGGGCGCAGCCGCCGATCATCGAAGATCTCAAGCAGCGCGCCAGGGCCGCGGGCCTGTGGAACCTCTTCCTGCCGGAGAGCGAGCGCGGCGCCGGCCTCACCAACCTCGAGTATGCGCCACTGTGCGAGATCATGGGCCGCTCGCCGATCGCGCCCGAGGCGTTCAACTGTGCCGCGCCCGACACCGGCAACATGGAGGTGATCGAGCGCTACGGCAGCGCCGAGCACAAGGCGCAGTGGCTGGAGCCGCTGCTCGACGGCCGCATCCGCTCCGCCTTCGCCATGACCGAGCCCGAGGTGGCGTCGTCCGACGCCACCAACATCCGCTGCGAGATCCGCCGCGACGGCGACCACTACGTCATCAACGGCCGCAAATGGTGGACCTCCGGCATCCTGCACCCGCACTGCACGATCATGATCGTCATGGGCAAGACCACCCCCGACGCACCGAAGCACCAGCAACAGTCGCAGATCCTGGTGCCGCGCGACACCCCGGGCGTCACCGTGGTGCGCCACCTGCCGGTCTTCGGCTACGACGACGCGCCGCACGGCCACGGCGAGGTGCTGTTCGAGGACGTGCGCGTGCCGCTGGCGAACATCGTCCTCGGCGAGGGCCGCGGCTTCGAGATCGCCCAGGGCCGCCTCGGCCCCGGCCGCATCCACCATTGCATGCGCGTGATCGGCGTCGCCGAGCGGTGCCTCGAGGCGATGTGCAAACGGGTCAGCGAGCGCGTCGCCTTCGGCAAGCCGATCGCCGAGCAGACCGTCACCCTGGAGCGCATCGCCGAATCGCGCATCGCGATCGAGCAGTCGCGGCTGCTGACGCTCAAGGCGGCGTACCTGATGGACACCGTCGGCAACAAGGCGGCGCGCAAGGAGATCGCGATGATCAAGGTCGCGGCGCCGAACATGGCCCTCAAGGTGATCGACTGGGCCATCCAGGCGCACGGCGGCGCCGGCGTCTCGGATGATTTCGTCCTCGCCCGCGCCTGGGCCAACTCGCGCACCCTGCGCCTGGCCGACGGGCCGGACGAGGTGCACCGCAACCAGATCGGCCAACTCGAGCTGCGCGAGGTGAAAGCGCGGGCGTGACCGCCGAGCCGCGGCCTCGGCCATCCGCCCCGTTCGCCGGTGCAGGATCGGTGACCGCGTATCGTCACATCGCCGGCTTTCTCGGCCGCGAGGAGACCACCCGTCTGCTGCGCGTCGCCGAGGCCGGCGCGCATCTCCTGCGCGAGGTTGGCAGCCCGGCGGGGTTTGGACCGCGCTACCGGGTCATCGACGGTGAGACGATGCGACGGCAGTGGCCGGAGATCGTCGCCTATGGCGAAGGGGAGCTGCGCCAGACGGTCGAGCGGATCACCGGCCTCCGGCTGCGCCTGATGGACAGCCCGAAGCGCGCCATGCATGTCCAGGTCTACGCGCGTCCGGACGACGGCTTTCGCTGGCACTTCGACGGCCATACGCTCGCGGCCATGCTGACGCTGCGCAACTCGGGCGGCGGCGCCACCGAACTGATCTCGCCCCGGCTGAGCCGCTGGCTCCGCTGGCCCCTCTACGCGCTCTATCCCTGGCCGCGTGTGTTCTCGTTGCTGCCCGCCCGGCGCATGGTGGCGGAGCCGGGCGACCTGGTGATCCTGCGCGGCGAGACGGTGCTGCACCGCGGCGTGAGGGGCGACGGCGGCGAACGGTGGCTCCTCATCTTCAACTATGACGAGGTGGGGCGGCGCCCGAACCGCCTGCGCGATTGGCTGGCGCGCCGGATCAACTACTGACGGCGGCCGGGAGCGGGGCGACTCCATAGTGGCGCAGCAGCATCGGCGCCAGGTCGCTGACGTGCGTGAGCGCGCCGGCGCGCGCCCAGTCGCCCGTCGGCTCGAGCAGGAGGCAGAACCCGTCCGGACGGTGATTGCCGCAGCGACCGGTGCCGAGCTCGGCGTCGATCTCACCAAGGAGCTCCGAAGCGAGGCGGGACGCCGGCGGCAGGTCGCGATACGCCACGATGGCGTCGGGTAGCAGGTGCATCCGCGGCCCGGGGTAGGCGTGGCGCGAGAAACACACCTCGCGCACGACCGGCTCGCCGGTGTCCGCGTCGCGCAGGCTGCAGATACTCCGCGCGAGCCACGCTTCGTAGCGCGCCAGGAGCGCGCTGCCCGGCTCGAGCATCCCCGCCGACTCCCGCCCGCGCAGGTTGTAGCGCACGTAGGTGTGCACGTCGCTGCGCACGGCGAAGCCGGGCGTGCGGCGCCAATCGCGCCCGTCGGTGAAGGTGCGGCTGACGATCTGGTCGCGCACCCACACGGGAGCAACCTGGCCGAGCGCGTGCTGGATGCGATCGGGCAGCCGGGCGCGCAGGCGTCGAACCAGGCTGCGACCGGGTATTGCCCCGTCGACCGGCGCGATCCCCTCGTGGGCCAGGAACAGCTCGTTCACCCGGTCCATGATCGGCAGCGCGAGGTGGTCCTGCGAGATGTCCTCGCCCATGCCGTTGGCCGCGAAGATCGCCACCATGGCGCCCGCCGCGCGCAACGCGTCGAGAATCTGGCCGATCGCGGTGTCGACCGCCCGGTAGACGTCGAGCAGCGCGCCCGGCGGCGGCGGCGCGAGATCGGGCAGCGCGTGCGGCCACAGCAGATGCCCGCCGCGGTGCGGTTCACCAAATACGGTGACGAAGAAATCCCACTGGTGTTGCCGCAGCAGCCATCGGCAGAGATCGCCCTTGCGGCGCGCGCTCTCGATCAGCCGTTGGCGAATGCCGGCCATCTGCCGGGTCGTCTTTCGGGCCGGCGTCTCGTAGCCGATGCTCCGCCCGCCAAACCGGCGCCGAATCTCGCGCCGCAGCTCGACAGGATGGACGCCAAACGGCGTCATGTGATCGTGCGCATTCCACGCCACCACCTCGACGCCGCGGCGCGGCCGCGGCGGGAGCGCGTGCGGAACGTCGACCGCGATGACCGCAAGCCCCACGGCATCGAAACGATGCCAGAACGGGGCATAGGCGACGGCACGATCGGTCACCCGACGAACGCGCATGGCCGTCGGATCCCAGGCGAGGTCGTGGTAATAGCCGTGCATGCCCGGATGTTCGCCGGTGAAGAAATCCGGCCACTGCGCGCCCGTGATCAGATCGCGGCGCGGCCGCAGGTGATGCAGGACGCCCGAGGCCAGCAGGCGCCGCAGCACCGGCAGCTCGGCGCCGTGGGCCTCGATGAACGGCAACGACGCCGCATCGATGCCGATCATCCCCACGCGGCGTGGTCGGTTTCCTTCCGAGCGGCTTCGCGTTATGGGCACCACGCTCATGCTCGCTAGCGAGAATCCCGCCGCCGTTGCAAGCCGTCCGGGGACCGCGGGCACCGGCCCGGGGGCACAGGACTTCGACACGGAACGTCGACGCCAACGAGAGCGCTGGGAAGCCGTGGCACGGCGCCTGCCGGATCTCTCCGCAGCGCCATCGACGCAGTACTACCGCCGCCGCGAGGTCGCGCTGGTCGAGCGGCATCTCGGACCATTGAGCGGGAAGAGGATTCTCAAGCTCGACCTCTGGAACGAAGCGGTCAACACGCGGCTCCTGCAATGGATGCAGGACCAGGGCGCGCAGGTGTACGGCATCGATCTCAGCGCCACCACCACGCAGCGGGCGCGCCACAATTTCGCCGCCGAGGGACGCCCGGGGGACCTGCTGCAGGCAGACATCCGCGCGCTGCCGTTCGTCGCCGATTCCTTCGACTGCGTCTACACCATGGGGACGATCGAACACATCCCGGAGTACGAGCTGGCCATCCGCGAGGTGCGGCGCGTGCTCAAGGACGGGGGCACGTGCATCATCGGCGTGCCGCACAGGTGGGACCCGTTCCTGCGCCCCGTGATCGTCTGGGTGCTCGAGCGCTTCGACCGCTACCCGTACACCCCCGAGCGCACGTTCAGCGCGCGCCAGTTGCGCAGGGCTGTCGAGCGCAGCGGACTGCGCGTGACCGATCGCACCGGCCTGATGTTCGTGCCCGGCGTGATCCGCCTCTTCGACCTCTTTTTTCATACCCGCGGCAATCCCCTGGTTCGACTCTCCCCATGGCTGCTCTGGCCATTCGAACAGGCGGAACGCCGCTGGGATTGGGCCCGCCGCCTCGGCTACCTGGTGGCCGTCGTGGCGCGCAAGGACGGGGGCTGAATCGACCGGCGAAAAATCGCTGGACAATTGCCTGCGCCTCGAGCAGAATGCGAATCGCATTCTTGTTCTGATCGATGGCGCACGCAGCCCCAATCCTTTTGCAAACCATCACCGGGCCGAAGCAGGCGCGCAGTGAGCGCACGCTGCAGCGACTGCTCGATGCCGCCGAGGGGTTGATCAAGGAGAAGGGCCACGGGGCGGTCTCCATCCCCGAGATCGCGCGGCGGGCCGGCTCATCGGTGGGTGGCTTCTACGCCCGCTTCCGCGACAAGAACGAGCTGCTGCGTGCCCTCGAGGAGCGCCATTTCATCGAACTGGTGCAGCGCCTCGACGCACTCGCCGACGCCAGCCGCTGGGCCAACGCCAGCACGGCGGACATTGTCCGCGCCGCGGTCGGCGAGTTGGTGACGCAGACGCGCGAGCGCCGCCAGATGATCGCCGCCTTTCTCGTCCGCGCCATCGAGGACCCGGTCATCCGCGCCGGCGGCCTGCGCTTCCGCCGCAACGTCGAGCAGCGCATCAGCGCCCTGCTGCTCACCCGCCGGGCGGAGATGGAGCATCCCGATCCGGCGCTGGCGATCGATCTCGGCATCCAGACCGCCTTCGCGCTCATGCAACAGCACGTGTTGATCGAGGAGACGCAGGTCGGCGGCCATGCGCTGTCGGACAGTGAGCTGCAGCGCGAGCTCGCCACCATGTTTCTCCGCTACGTCGGCATCGACTCCGGCGGCCCCGTGCCGCCCCAGACGCCGGGCCGCAGGCCCCGCCGCAGGAGGTAAGTCATGCACTACACGCAGAACAATCCGCTGCCCTTGCCGAGTGGCGGCCCGTTCGAATCGCTGCAGGCGACCATCGATACGGTCTTCGACTGGCAGTACGAGCTGAAGAAGCAGAACCTGCTCAACCTGTACGAGAAGGGCAAGACGCTGGCGTGGAACGCCAACGACCTCGACTGGTCGATCGACGTCAACATCGAGCGCATGGTGCGCCAGCGCGTCGCCAACGGCATGGCGCCGATGATGAACTCGATGCTCAACCCACCCGTGCACCTGTCCGACAGCGAGGTGATCGAGTTCCAGCTCAACATCAACGCCTTCATGCTGTCGCAGTTCCTGCACGGCGAGCAGGGCGCGCTGCTGGCGACCGCCAAGATCGTCCAGGGCGTGCCCTGGGAGGAAGCGAAGTTCTACGCCGCCAACCAGGTCGCCGACGAGGCGCGCCACGTCGAGGTGTACCATCGCTACCTGACCGAGAAGCTCGGCCTGTCGTACGGTATCGCCCCGAGCCTCAACCGCCTGCTCGACGACATCATCCGCGATCCGCGCTGGGACGTCACCTTCCTCGGCATGCAGATCATGGTCGAGGGCCTGGCGCTGGCGGCCTTCGGCGTCACCCGCATGCAGATGATGGACGAGCCGCTGATCCAGGATCTGATCGGCCGCGTCATGGCGGACGAGTCGCGCCACGTCGCCTTCGGCGTGCTGTCGCTCTCCGACCTCTACACCAACGAGATGAGCGCCGCCGAGCTGCGCGAGCGCGAGGACTTCGTCATCGAGGCCACCCACCTGCTGCGCGAGCGGCTGCAGATCGGGCCGGTGTTCGAGCGCCTCGGCTGGGACGTGAAGCTGTGGACCGACTGGTCGAACCAGACGCCGTTCATGCGCGGCTTCCGGCAGATGATGTTCAGCAAGATCGTCCCCAACCTGAAGCGCCTCGGCCTGCTGACGCCGCGCGTGCGCGCCGCGTACGCGCAGCTCGACCTGCTGCAGTTCGAGCACGACAAGGACTCGATCGAGGATCCGGAGATCACGCCGCCGCAGGAGCTGGTGCAGCTCCTGATGAAGTTCATGCAGGGCACGGCGGGCCATCAGGCCGCCGCCCAGTGACATGGGATCGCTGACCGGCCAGGTCGCGATCGTCACCGGCTCCTCCAGCGGCATCGGCGAGGCGACCGCACGTCGCCTCGC
>JBOHWA010000021.1:0-8466 GCA_050735855.1 Binatia bacterium | reverse complement strand
GCCGTGGGCCCTGTCCCGCCGCCTGCTGCCGGAGCTAGTAGCGGATGACGGAGCGCGCGACTTCGCCCTTTTCCATCTCGGCGAAGGCGTTGTTGACGTCCTCGAGCTTGATCGTGCGCGACACCAGCTCGTCGATCTTGAGCTTCTTGTTCATGTACAGATCGATCAGCTTGGGCATGTCCCGGTGGAAGTTGCCCGAGCCGTAAAGCGAGCCGACGACGCCCTTCTCCTCGAGCGTCAGCGAGAAGCCGGGGATGGTGAGATCCGTTCCCATGGCCGGCACGCCGACCACGATGACCTTGCCGCCGCGCTTGAGCGACTGGTACGCCTGGGCCACGACCGGCGCCGCGCCGATGACCTCGAAGGCATAGTCGACGCCCAGACCGCCGGTGAGCTCGCGGATCGCCATCGGCGCGTCGGTGTCCTTGCCGTTGATCACGTCGGTGGCGCCGAACTCCTTCGCCAACTTCAGCTTGGTGGCATTGAGGTCGACCGCGATGATGCGCGCCGCGCCGCTCAGCGCCGCGCCCTGGATGACGTTGAGGCCGACGCCGCCGCAGCCGAAGACGGCGACCCAGTCGCCCGGCCGCACCTTGGCGGTATTGATCGCCGCGCCGACGCCGGTCATGACGCCGCAGCCGACCAGGCACGCCCGGTCGAGCGGCACGTCGTCGCGGATCTTGATCGCCGCCGAGGCGCGCACGACGGTGTGGTCAGCGAACGAGCCGACGCCGGCCATGCGGCCGATCGGCATGCCGTCCTTCTCGAAGACGAAGTCCTCGCCGGCCATCGCCGACTGGATGCCCGCTTCGCACAGGTGGGAGTGACCGCCGACGCAGAAGTGGCAGCGGCCGCAGGGTTGCACCCAGGCCAGCACGACGTGGTCGCCCGTCTTCAGGCCGGTGACGCCCTTGCCGACTTCCTCGACGATGCCGGCGCCCTCGTGACCGAGGATGCACGGCGGCGGAATCGGCAGCTTCGCCTGCAAGACCGACAGATCGGAGTGGCAGACGCCACTGGCGACCACCTTGACCGAGACCTCGCCCTCGCGCGGTGGCTTCAGCGTGAAGTTCTCGATCGACAGCGGCTCGTTGAAGTTGTTCAGTACTGCGCCCTTGACCATCTGTGCCTCCCTGGATAGCGATTCGTTCGCCCGCGCGGGGCTGGTGAGACGGTCTTCGTAGACCGGCCAATCGGCAGGGTCAAACAGTTGGGGGGCGCGACCGGCATGGAGCAGTCGAAGGACTGGAAGACCTATCCCTACGTCCTCTCTCCCGACGATCCGCAGCTCACCTTTCCAGCCGCCGAGGGCGATCAGGGCGCCGAATCGAACACCTTCTACGTCGCCGGCCGCCTGGTCGGCCGCACCAGCCGGCGCGAGTTCGCCTTCCTGGTCATCTTCACGTTCAACGACGTCGCCAAGCGGCTGCGCGCCGACTTCTACACCTTCGCGCTGTTCGATCTCGCCAGCGGCGCCTACGCCACCTACTCCGAGTACGATCTGCCGCGCCCGCCGCGCATCCGCCGCGGCTACAAGCTGTCGGTGGCGCGCGGCGGCCTCGACGTGCGCTTCGCCTCGGCGCACGGCCCCTGCCGCTGGTCGACGCGCCAGACCGCCGACGGCCGGCCGCTGCCCTTCACCTACGATCTGCACCTGCTCGGGCAGACGCCGGACGGCCGCCCCATGGCCCTCGATCTGGAGCTCGACACGCACAAGCCGCCGATGCCGGTCGGCGGCGCCGAGTACGCCGGCGTCAAGACCTGCATGGGGCAGTACGGCACACACTCGTACTTCCAGAGCCAGGTCAGCTTTTCCGGCACGCTGCAGTGGGGCGACGTGCGCGAGGCGGTCGACGGCGACTCGGGCTGGATCGATCGGCAGTGGACGCCGCGCCATCTCGGCGTCCACTCCGATCGGCGCAACCGCGGCTACCGCCACGAGTGGCGCCAGATCCACCTCGACAACGGCGTCGAGATGAGCGCCTGGCAGCACGTCGACTGCCACCGCCACAACCGCCCCATCCCCTTCAGCGGCGTCACGGCGTCCACCCCCGACGGCCAGGTCCTCTCCACCACCGAGTTCGAGATCGAGCGCCTCACCTATGTGCGCGATCCCGGCGTGGTCGTGCCGCGCTACCCACTGACGCGCGGCGCCAAGTATCTCGCCGACCGCTACCGCCTGCGGGTGCCCGCCTGGGATCTCGAGCTCACCTCCGCGCCGCTCAGCCCGGCGCCCGCCCATGCCCTGCCGATCGAGTACTGGAGCGGGCCGACGCGCGTGCAGGGCCGCATGGGCGGCCGCGAGGTCGCCGGCTTCGGCTTCCACGAGCGCACGCGCTGCTTCACGCGCGACTTCGAGCTGGTCGACGTCCTGCGCGGCACCCTGCGCCACCTGCCCGCCGCGGCACTGTTGCCCGGCGCGCCCGATGCGCTACGGCTCGCCAACCTCGCCTGGGAGATCGACGCCTTCCTCAGCCACGGCGGCCGCGCCGCCGCCCGCCACCACCTGCGCACCCGCCTGCGCCCGCACCTCGAACGCCTGGCCGAGCCGGCGCGGGCCCACGTCCTGCAGATCTGCGAAGACCTCGACGCCGTTCTCTGATCACCGAGCGGTGCGCACGGCGCGAACGTAGCGGGCGTCGGTCTTATGTGGCGACGGGTGTTGCCCATCCAATCGGATCCTGAGTCGCTGCGAATGTCGCAGCGGATCATCGGTGAGATTCCGGTCGGCCGTTGCGCTATACACGGCGCCATGAGAGATGCAGGCGATTCGAGAATCTCCGACTCAACCGAGGCCGTCCTCTTCCGCATCGCCAGCGTCGTCGCATCGACGGCGCTGCTGATCGCGGGGTGTGGGGGATCCTCGGGGAGCCAGTCCGCCCTCAAGCCGATCGATCAGGCCGGACTCCAAGCCACCCTCGACACCGCCGCCAGGGGGCTGCTGCTTCCCGGCGCCGTGGCCATCGTGCGCACGCCGCAGGGCGAGTTCACCGTGACGTATGGTGCCACCGAGTTGGGCGGCGCGACCTCGCCCGGTCCCGACAGTCACTTCCGCATCGGCTCGGTCACCAAGACGATGACCGCCGCCGCGATCCTGCAGTTGGCCCAGGAGAACAAGCTCCGCCTCGACGATCCGGTGGCGACGTACCGTCCCGATGTGCCCAACGGCGCGCACATCACCATCAGCCAACTGCTCGAGATGCGCAGCGGCCTCTACAACTACACGGCGGACCCCGATTTCTGGCCGACGCTCGAACGCGAGCCGACCAAGGTCTGGACACCGGAGGAATTGCCCGCCATCGCGTTCGCCCACACCTACCGCGACCCCGGGCGCTTCGAGTACTGCAATACCAACACGGTGCTGCTCGGCCTCATTGCCGAACAGCTCGACCACAAGCCGCTGGCGGAGATCTTTCGCGATCGCTTCTTCAGCCCGCTGGGAATGGCCGACACGATGCTCCCCGGCGCCGACTCGGCTACCATCCCGGCACCGCGCGCGCGCGGCTACGTCTATGAGAGCCTGCTCTACGTCTTTCTTGAAGTCCCGTACCCGGCCGACATCCGCGCCGCGGCCAAGGCCGGCACCCTATCCCCAATCGACTTCACCGACGTGAACCCGTCGTGGGCCTGGGCCGCCGGCGGCGTCGTCTCCACGGCAGCCGATCTGGCTACGTGGATCGAATCCCTGGTCGGCGGCCAGTTGCTCGATGCCGCGTATCAGCGCGCCTGGCGCGAGAGCCTGCGGCCGACCAATCCCAACGATCCCAACGGCCTGTCGTACGGCTACGGCATCGTGCAACTGCACCTTGGAACGAACCAGATATGGTTCCACAACGGCGAGCTGCCCGGCTACAACACGTTCGCGGGCTACGACCCCGTCAACCGGGTGACCTTGGTGGTGTGGACCAGCCTGCCGGTGTCGGTCGACGGTGCCGGGCCGGCCGAAGTGATCGCAGGGAAACTGGCCGCCAGCATCTACCGGGGCGTGCCGAATTCGGTCGACCCGGATATCCCCGGCGATTGAGCCCCGAGCGCAGCAGTGCGGAACGTAAGGCGTAGCACTGCTTGCAGAGGTCCGACCCGGCCTATCCGCGCCGCCGCCGCCGCATCGCCACGACTCCGGTCGCGAGTAGCGCGGCGATACCCATCCACACGCCGGCCGGCGACAGGGTCGGGGCCGGGGCGGTGACATCGGTGCAGATCCCGACGTTGGGTGGCACGTTGCAGCGGCGCAGCGGGTCGTCGCAGAGCGAGGTGCAGCACACGCCATCGGTGCAGAACAATCCGCTGGCGCACTGTGCAGGGTCGGTGCAGTCGCCGCCGACGGGAACCGGCGTCGGCGTGGACGAAGACGTCGCTGTCGCGCTGGACGTCTGCGTCGCGGACGCGGTGGCGCTGGCCGTTGGGGTGGCAGTCGGCGTGCTCGTCGGGGACGGCACGCAGTCGGCGACGAAGAGGCCGGTGAGCGCGACGCTGTCACCCGCGGCAAGGTTGAGAGCGTATTTCAGCCCGATGGTCGACATGACCGCCGGCCCCGCTGCGCTCGGGCCAAATTCTTCACGTTGTTCTCCCAGCGCAGCTAGTCGAAAGATCGCTCGTGCCTGTCCAACCACGGCGCTCCAGTCAACTACCGACACATCGAATCCGGTCGATCCCGATGTCCCTGGGGTTTGACCAGCGAACCCGCTGGCGGGACGGGGCTGAAGCGGATGCCGTTCAGCCGATGGGTCGCCGTGCCGGACGCCCCCGTCGCCTGAGCGCATAACGGCCCAGCCCGACGAGCATCGCCGCGCCAATCAGCGTAGCGGTCGCCGACGTCGCCGGCACCGCCGCAGGGGGCGGAGCAGGAGGCCGCAGGGTGCAGGTGATATCGCAGAACGTGGCCGGATCCCCGGAACATCCGCTGTCCATATCGGGAGGGCACATCCGGAACTGACCGAACGTGAAATCGAAACCAGTGCAGATGGCCTCGCATGCCGCCTGGTCAGAAATCCCACCGGTGTTGCAGGAGACCGGGATGCTGTCGAAATCGCATCGGCAGCAGGACTGAGCCATGGGCCCGTCAGTTCACTGGACGCAGTCCCCTCGATACTGGGTGAGCTCGCCCTCCCCGCTGAGGACGATGTTGGCGATCGGTGCCGTGCACACCAAGGATCCCTCCGGACCTTCGGCGTACATCGATTGACTGTTCGCGCCCATGGCGTTGACGTCGATCGGATCGAAGCGACGCCCATCCCTGAATCGCATTCTGGAATCTCCCAGCAAGGTGATCGGCTGGTCGATCAGCACCATCCGACCGCAGCCACCTGTGCCCGGCGATAGCGCCTTCAACGTCAACTTGCCCTTGAGTTCGAAGTTGCCGCCACCCTTATCAGAGACCGTGTAGGTGCCCGAGGGTACAAAATTCTCGCAGGTGGTGGCGCCGATGCTGACCGTGAAGGATGAGCCAAACCCGGCAGCCGGAAGAAAGGTCCCGCTCTGCAGTATCACCGTACCCGTGATCGATGCGGGCGCCGTTGCGCCACCATCGTTGCAGCCTGATACGCTGCAGAAGCCGCTGACCGGTGCCAGGATCTGCGCCTGCCCCGAGGCCTGGATCCGGTACCCTCCGCAGAACAATTGCGCGTGTGCTTCATTCTCCGCCGGCAGCATCACAAGGGCCAAGGGCAGAACGACAATGACGGCTAACTTTCTCATGTGCTTCTCCTTTGCGGAGGCAGTCAGGGGGCCTCACGACCTTCGCAGGGAGCGGCACCGTGCCAGTGCGCCTGAGGTCGCGAGTACAAACAGCCGTAGCAGACCCCGTTGGGTATCAGGGCGTGTCGAACGGGGGGACCTTCTGCTCCGCCAGGCAGCTGTAGTCGAAGTCGGTGGGGTGATCGAGGAAGTTCGCGAAGATCGTGGCGTAGCAGGTCGGTGACCAGCGCGACTGGCAGTGTCCCGTCCCGGGGAACACGAGGTTGGTGGAGTTCCTCAGCGTCGCCGCCTGTTCGGCCGCGTAGCTGGGTGGTGCCGTGCCGTCGAACGAGCCGCTGGTCAAGAGCACAGGGACGCTGCTGGTGACGACCTTCGCCACCGCAGAAGGGGCGGCGGGCACGTCCCACTGCTCGCAGTCGCTGAAGGACCACGGGAACATCGACGGCCTGTCGGTCACGGAGTCGGGAAACTCGGGAAGCTCGCGCTTCCCCGCAGCGCTGACGCGTTCGGGGTCGGTGCGGCCGACCAACTCGCGGCACAAAACGCCCCACAGCAACCCGTAGCTGTTGAAATCCGGCGGGAAGGCTCCGGCGAGAACCTCGAGCGCGGCCTTCGTGCCGTCCCCGACGGCCAGATCGTGGATGATCGACGGCAGAGACTGCTGGTGGCCGATGAGGGTGGCGAACTGGAAGGTGTAGCTGAGCTTGAACGCGTCGATCACGACCGCGACGTCGGCGCCGGTCATGGGATCGTTGACGTGCACGGTGCGCGGATTGGCGGCGAGGTCGTTGATCACCTGGATGTATTCGGCCCGCCCGTCGGGGAAAGCGGCATGGCAGTCGGGTTGGGCCGCGCAGGCATCGTAGATGGCGGTGGAATTCTCGCGCGCCGCACGCCAGCCGTTCTCGATCGGGTTGATGTGCGGCGGAAGCACGGCGTCGACGGCTACGGTGCGAATCCCGGCCGGGTGATCGCGCAGCGTCTGCAACGCCAGGTCGGTTCCGTAGGAGACCCCGTAGAGGTTCCACTCCTTGATGCCCATCGCGATCCGTAGGTCGGCCAGGTCCGCCGCGCTGGCGGTGGTATTGTAGGCCGCCAACTCAGCACCGGCCGCCGCGAGCCGGTCCCGGCACGTCCGCGTGATCCGCGCGTCCTGCTCGATGGTCTCGGGCGCGAGCCACGACAGGCCCACCGCGCTCGCCATGAACGCGTCGATCTCCGGGCACGAGAGGAACGGGTCCGACTGCAGCTCGCCGCGCTGATCCAGGAAGATCACCTCGCGATCGCGACGCCAGTGTTCGGCCACTCCCGGGCCCTCGGCGAGCCCACTGCCGCCGGGTCCACCAGTGAGGAACACGATCGGGTCTGGCTTCGGGTTTGGTGCGGTGGCCCGGCGCGTGGCGACGGCGAGCCGAATGGTCCGGCCGTCCGCCTTGCTCCGGTTCTCGGGCACGGTGAGGTACCCGCAGGTGTATTCAGGACCCAGCACGATGCCGGGGAAGACAGGGTCTGGACACGGCGCCTCGGCATACGACGGCTGAACGTTGCCGCCACTTCCGCAATCGTCGCTCCCGCACGCGGCCGCACACAGGATCAGAGCGGCGATCAGGGGCACATCCAGCCAGCGACGTCGGCGTCCAACCGCACGGCGCGGGTGGTCCGGCCGCGCACCGAGACCGGCCGCACGACGCACAGCAGGTTGTGCGCTGTTGAACGAGGGGGGCGCGGTACGCAGTTCGGGCATCAGAATCTCCATCGCTGTTCGCGTCGGAAGAAATCGGTTGATCGGCTCGTTGAGGTCAGTCCGCGATCGACGCCAACAGAAACGCATGCACTGCAACTTATCCAGTCGATAGATTGGATTTGCAATCGAACCTCGCCGGCGATCGATTCCGCCCCCGCCGGATCCGGCGCCGCGTCCGACGCGCCCAGTGGGTTCGGCACCGTCTGCCGACCGATCCGACCTGTGTCAGGATATCGTCCGATGGTCCGAGCATTCAGCATAGCGGTTGTATAGGAGTTGATTCGGCGGCGATGAGTGATCGTGAACCTGCGGCAGTCCCCGGAGGGACCGCCGCCGCGCCGCGCCTGACGCGGTACGGCGGTCGACAATTCACGGTTGTTCTGCCGACCGGCGCCGGTAACATGCCGCCGATGCGGGCGCGAGCGACGGCAACGCCGGGCGGTTGGCTGTGGAATCCGAGCGCCGATCTGCTGATCGGCTGCGCCGGATGGACGCTGCCGCTGCTGGCGCTGACCTACGGGTTGGCGCGCGGCGCCTGGCTCGACCTGGTTTTCACCTTCGCGCTGCTCAGCGTGGTCTGCAACCACCCGCATTACGCCGCCACCTGGGTGCGCGCCTTCGGCGATCGCGCGACGCGCGCGGCGTATCGGCGCTACACGCTGCACCTCACCGCGCTGCTCGCGCTGGGGCTGCTCGCGGCCCACCTCGCGACCTGGACGGTGCCGCTGCTGTTCACCCTCTACGTGGTCTGGAGCCCCTGGCACTACAGCAGCCAGAATTTCGGCCTCTTCATGCTGTTCGCGCGCCGGCGCGGCGCGCCACCGGAGGCCGAGGACCGGCGGCTGCTGCGCGCCGCGTTCGTCGCCTCGTACCTGCTCTGGCTGCTGATGGTGAACACGCAGCCGTCGACCGATCCGTACGTGTGGTCGCTCGACCTGCCGTCGATGCTCACCGCACCGCTCGGCGTCGGCCTCGTCACCTGCTTCGCGCTCGCCGCGGGCACGGCGCTGGCGCGCCTGGTGCGG
>JBOHWA010000020.1:0-2778 GCA_050735855.1 Binatia bacterium | reverse complement strand
CGCGTTGCCAACGCTGTCCGGGCCGATCAGGCCCGACGCCGTGACGCCATCGGGTGTGACGATGAGCTCTTCGCGCACGCTCGGAATGCGCCGCAACCCGCCCGTGACACTGCCGCCGCGGCCGGAGTCGAAGTTGGCCGCGTCGTCGCCGGCGCCGCCGATGACGCCGAAGTCGTCGATCGCCGTCAGGCCTTGCACCACTTCTGAGAGCGTATTGTCGACGCTCGGGTCGCCCTCCGGGATGCCGGCCGCGAAGGTATCGATCTCCTGGCTCTGGTTGCCGACGAACTCGAGCAGGCTGTAGCCCACCGCGTTGAGGACGATGTCATCAGTCGGCTGGGCAGCCGGATTGCCGGTGGGACTCGCGCACGTGCCCGCGCTGCCGCCAGCTGAGAACAGATACACGCCGCCGCCCGCGCCGGTCCCTTGAATGGTCGCCGCGCCGGCATGGGTCGCCAGCGTCAGCCCGGCCACCAGTGCAGCCGCTGCCGAGAGAGCGGTCGTAACCCTCATTCCGAAATTCCCCCGTCAGCACCGTGCTGCGCCACGCAGCGCACGCCAGCCTCGGCCAAGAGGGCACCGCCTGCGCGTTCCGCCTCGCAAAGTCCGCCGAAACGGACCTCGCGGGTGCGCTCTGTCGCCCCCTGTACCGCCATAACCTGTCCCCCAATCGCCAGATGTCCCACACATCCCCCCAGGCGACCTGAATGCAATTGATTGCTTGTGTCTATGTCAGGTGCTGCAGCTTATTCAAGACTATTGAACACGCGAGATGCATTCCCCGTCAGCGCTGCCGTTTTTTGGGCTTCCGGCGCGCACCGGCGGCGGGCATGTCGGCGCACCCCGGCATCGACCAGCAATGCCTTTGGGCCCCCCGGCCCTCTGCACATTGGCTCCCCTCCATCGCGGCTCGCGCTGCCGCGATCTCCGAGCGCAGTCGCATCCGAGCCCTCGCTTTCGGGCTCTCGCAGACTGTCAGTAGTGGCTATGCAGACACGCTTAGCTAGGTGGGGAAGACTTTGTCAATGCAGAAATCGCACCACAAGGCAGTGTACAGCGCAGGCGATCTGACCGGTGGGTGTCATCGATCGCTGCACACGCTCCCGATCCAGCCGCTGGCGACCCAGCCGGCCAACCAGGCGCTGATCTGCACGGCGGCGGCCGCTGCGGATCGATCGGTCGCCGCGCCGGCGCAAATGTCCGCAAACGGGGCACCGTCGCGCAGCGCCGCCAGCGCATCGAGCTCGCCGGTGGCGAGGCTCCGGTGGCGCACCTGCCAGCCGCTGCGCCACACGACGAGCGCGGTCGGATGCGACGCGGGCCGGCCACCCGCCTCGCCGGCATCGACTCGCGCCCGCACCTCGTGCACGGCCCAGGCGGACTGCAGGAGCCGCACCGACGGGTGCAATGTCATGCGCAAGCCGGCCCAGCGGTCGGCCGGCAGGGCGCCGAGATCGCCCGCGCCGAGCGCGACCTCGTCCGGGGCATCGAACGCGTCGCCCAGCGCGCGTTCGAAGCGCGCCAGATCGCCCAGCGCCGGGTGCGCGGCGGAGAGCGCGTGCACGGCGGCGAACTCGGGCAGCGCCTGGCCCGCGTAGCGGATCGAGAAGTGCGCCGGCGGGTGGGCCAGCAGGTAGTCGGTGACGAGGTTGTGGAAGCCCGCGTCGCCGGCGGTCTCGACGCAGGCTGGATAGTCCTCCTTCAACACGTCGAGGAGGCGGAAGAAGTACATGTTGGCGTAGATGTCGAGCCGCTGCGCGGCATCGAGCGCGCCGTCGCCGCGGATGGTCGCCGCCAGTCCGCCGCGCAGATCGCCGCCGCGATCGGTGTCGGCCGCCAGCGTCGCGGCGACCCCCTCAGGCGCGGTGATCAGGTGCCGCAGCAGTCGTTGCGTCGCGGCCAGCGTCGGCATCGTGCCGCACCTCGGTCGCCACCGCCCGGGCCCGTTCGGCTTCTGCCAACAGGCGGGGGAAGGGGGGGATGTGATCGTCCCATTCGATCAGCGTCGCGACGACGCCGAAGCGCTGCACCGCGGCGGCGAAGAGTCGCCACACGTCGTCGCGCACCGGATGATCGTGGGTGTCGAGCAGATGGGTGCCGTGATCGGAGTGGCCGGCGAGATGGAACTGCGCGACGCGCCCGACGGGGATGGCCGCCAGGTAGGCGGCGGGATCGAAGCCGTGATTGACGGCGCTGACGAAGACGTTGTTGACGTCGAGCAGCAGGGCGCAGTCGGCCTGCTCGGCGACGGCGGTGACGAACTCCCATTCCGACAGCGTCGAGTCGCAGAAGCTCATGTAGCTCGAGACGTTCTCGAGCACGATGCGGCGGTTGAGCGCGTCCTGCACCTGGCGGACGCGCTCGACGACGTGCGCCAGCGCCTCCTCGGTGTACGGCAAGGGCAGCAGGTCGTGCAGGCTGTGGCCACCGACGCCGCTCCAGCACAGATGGTCGGAGATCCAGGCCGGCTCGACGCGCTGCGCCAGCGCCGCGAGCTGGCGCAGATACTGGCGGTCGAGCGGGTCGGTCGATCCGATGGACAGCGAGACGCCGTGCAGCACCAGCGGATAGTCGGCGCGCACCCGTTCGAGCACGTGCAGCGGGCGCCCGCCGGGCACCAGGAAGTTCTCGGAGATGACCTCGAACCAATCGACCGCCGGCCGCGCCTCGAGCACGTGGCCGTAGTGCACGGGGCGCAAGCCGACACCAAAGCCGAGGGCCGGGAACTCGGCGGAGGCGGGCGGCGTCATCGCTGCGCCGCGGCGGGCCGGGCGGACC
>JBOHWA010000019.1:0-11876 GCA_050735855.1 Binatia bacterium | reverse complement strand
AGGTGGGATCTCGATGGCTCTGAGGCACGCCCGCGGTGGCGCAGGATGGTGCCGAGAAGGCGGCCACGAGGGTGTGCGCCGGATTCAAACGAACCCACGACGGGCGGGCCGCTTGTCGTTGACGACGGCACCAACCTCGTCTAGGTAGTTTGCCGTTCGCGCGCCTGAGCGTCTTCGCCGTGGGTTGAGTGTAGGAGGATAGGATGGCCAAGAAGACCAAACCTGGATCGAAAAGCGGTCCGGAGGCGCGCTATGCGCTCAAGACCGAGGCCACCATCCCGCACACGGTCCATGACCGCGAGATCAAACGGGCGCTCAAACTCGGTCTACAGGGGGCGGATTCGATCGTCGACAAGACGATCCCGACCTTCAGTCGCGGCGAGCTGCCGCACTTCGCCGGCATCAACACGTTCCTCAAGCAACCCTACGTCGAGGATGTCCGGAAGTGTGGGAACTACGACGTCGCGATCGTCGGGGCGCCCTTCGACAGCGGCGCGACGTACCGTTCCGGCGCGCGCTTCGGCCCGCAGGGGATGCGCAAGATCTCCGCGCTGTTCGGATCGTACAACTTCGAGCTTGGCGTGGATCTGCGCGAATCGATCACCATGTGTGATGTCGGTGACATCTTCACCATCCCGGGAAACATCGAGAAGACGTTCGATCAGGTGAGCAAGGCCGTCAGCTTCATCTACAAGTCGGGCGCCATGCCGATCGTGCTGGGCGGCGACCACTCGCTTGGTTTTCCCACCGTGCGCGGCGTCGCCGAGAACCTGGGTAAGCGCAAGCTCGGTATCCTGCACTTCGACCGTCACGTCGACACGCAGGACACCGATCTCGACGAGCGCATGCACACCTGCCCGTGGTTCCATGCGACCAACCTGCCGAATGTGCCGCCCGAGAACCTGGTCCAGATCGGCATCGGCGGCTGGCAGGCGCCGCGGGCCGGCGTGAAGGTGTGCCGGGAGCGGGCCACGACCATCATGACGGTCACGGACTGCGTGGAGATGGGGATCGAGAAGGCCGCCGAGCGCGCGCTCGAAGTGGCCTGGGACGGTACCGACGCGGTCTGGGTGTCCTTCGATATCGATTGCCTCGATGCCGCGTTCGTTCCGGGCACCGGTTGGCCGGAGCCTGGCGGCTTCCTGCCCCGCGAGGTGTTGAAGTTCGTCCAGCTCGTGGCCGCCCACAAGCCGATTGCCGGCATCGAGATCGTCGAATGCTCGCCGCCCTACGACAACTCCGACATCACGTCGCTGATGGGGGTCCGCGTCATCTGCGATATGCTCGCCTGTCTGGTGCGCGCGGGTCATCTCCCCAAGAAGGGCCGCCGCGGCAAAGCCCACTGAATGAAGCCGCGGGCTGTCTTCGATGCGTTCGGCGGCGTCACGCCTGGCTGAATGAACGCGCTGACAGTCCCCGATGCGTACGAGCTTCGTCCTGGTCACTGAGCTGACCCCGAGTCACCTCGATTGGAGGGCGGCGCAGCAGCAGGCGGAGGGTCTGGTCGTTTCGCTCGAGCCCAGGCTGGGATTGGCACCGCGGCTCCGCCTGGCGAGCCTGCCTCCCGATCATCCGAATCGTGCCTACCTCGAGGGGCCGTCCTCAGGCGACGATCTCGCCGCTGTTCTGGCGGAGGAGGCCACGGCAGGGGTCGACGAGATCTTCGTCGTGCCCACCATGCTCGATTTCGGCCTGATCCAGAAGGCGCGGCTCAGCGAGGCCGTCGGCGCCGTTCGCCTAGACTATCACCGCACGCTCGTCGCGTACGATGATGTCGCGTTCGACCGTCGCCCCCTCCTGCAAGCCTTTTCGGAACGGATCTTTCGCCAGCTCGCGGCCTCGAATCTGTCGCCGGATCGATCTGGGCTGCTGCTCCTGGCCAGCGGCAACGGCGACACGAGCGGCCGGGCGCAGAGCTATCAGTTGATGCGTCTGATGTTCGAACAGCTCGGCTTTGCGCGCGGGGAGGTGGCCTTTCTGCAGCACGCTTCGCCGCTGCTGGACGAACAGCTGGAGCGCTGCAGCCGCGAAGCGCTCGGCTGGGCCATCGTCCCGCAGATGACCTGGCGCAGCGAACCGTACGACGACGCCCGGCATCGGCTCGATGCGTTCCGCCAGTCGCGTCCCGAGGCGCACGCGTGGACTCTCCTGAGCCCCATCGGCCACAGTGCCGTCCCCGTCGAGCGCGACCCGGTGGCGTTCAATCTGGCCGCCTGGCTGGAAGAGCGGATCATGGTGCTGTGGCGGTCACGGCGTCAGCAGTTCGAGGCGAAGCGACCCTCGCCCATGCAGGGCGAAAGCACGAGGATCAGCGCCCTGCGAGGCCCCACCGCGCAGCTGCCGATCGCCGACCTCTCTGAGCGAGGCGACGGGGACCTGTGGTACGGCGATGGCTGCATCGCGGAGATCCACGATGAGCCGGGTCTGGTCGGTCTGCTGGACCGGATGGTGGGGCTCGCCGGCGCCGATCGCGTCTTCATCAAAGTGACCTGGCACGGCTATGCGCCGGGCACGTACACGGACCCGGTGGCGTTGGACAAGCTGCTCGCCGCCTTGCCGGTACAGGCCGTGCTCGTCGAGGGCCACACCTCCGGCCGCAATCTGGGTGGGTCGAGCTGGGACTGGCAGACGGAAGGCCAGCAGCATCGCGGCTGGATCGCCGAGCAGGACGCGGAGTATCTGCGGCGGACCGGCCTCGATGCGGTGATTCAGAAGCACAAGGCCCAGTACCTCAATGTCACCGAGTGCTTCTGGGATGGACAGTGCGCCCCCCGGGAGCAAGTCGAGGCACTGTTAGCCGAGGCGGGGGTCGAGCTCCGCTTCGCCGAACTGGCCAGCTTCATCCCCGAGGTGTTCTTCCAGTATCGCAATGCGCCGTTCATCAGCGTGGCGCGCTTCAAGGGGCCGCAGAGAGCCAGCGTCACGAATATGTTCGGCCTCATCCCCACCCCATTGCGGACGGCATGGCATGGACGGAGCGTGGCACATTTCGCCCGCGTCTGTTGCGACATCGTGAAGATCTACCGCTGTCTGTTTCGGACCTATGGCATGGTCGAAGCCCTGAACGTCGCGGTGAAGTGGAATCCGAAAGGGCTGTACCGCAGTCGTTGGGGAAACTACGACCTCATCCCGAACACCGGCATCGTCACCCTGAGTCCCAACCTGGCAACGTCCGACGTGTTGGCGAGCCGGCTGCAGGGTCTGTCGGTCGACAGCAACCTGTTCTTCCAGACGGTTCGCGACGAGATCGGGTTTCCGGCGGCGGCGGCGCGACTGCCAATTCCTGAAGACCTGGTGGCGCGCCTCGCCTGAAGCCGCTGCGCCTGCCTGGAAGCAGCCGCGCGACGCAGCTTCAATTCGGTGATGCTGGTCTTGCGGGGGTAGCATCTACGAGCTGCCGGGCCGAACGATCTCGGACGTCGCCGTGGCAACGGGATCGAAGCTCTGGCGCGGCAGCAGGAAGAGCCACGATACGAGGACGAACGGCGCGGTGAGGGCCGGAATCGCGAACGGCGTCAGCGCGACGTTGAGCGCCGCCTGGGCGATGACCGTGAACACGGTCGCGAGCGCCGCGTAGGCTCCCACGCGCCAGCCGGGTTGGTAGAAGACGGTGCCGAGCGCCACCGCGGTCAGCACCGGGCTGAAGCCGAGCAGGCCGCCGGCGATCAGGTCGCTCTCGGCGCCGAAGAGATGCGCCGTGACCACGGCGATGATCGCCCCGCCGAGCGCGAACCCCGCCGCCGCGAGCGAGCTCACGGCAAGGCCGGCGAGCAGGAGCAGCGCGGAGATGAGATTGCCCTTGAGGAATACCTGCGAGACGCTGTGCAGCACACCCTCGACGAACGCACCGGTGCTCAGCCTGGTGGCGGCAACCGATTCGAACGGCATGACGACGCCTGCGGTCGGCAGCGCGGTGCCGGCGAGGCCCTCGAATCCGTAGGTGGCCAACAGCAGCAGCCACGTCGTGAGTACGAACGGTCCGGTCAGTGCCCCGCCCCAGCCCTTCACCACGTTGGCGGTACCGATCGTCACGACCACCGAGACGGCGGCACCCAACAGCACGTAGGCCCACAGCAGCGGCCCCGGCGCCAGGAAGGTGGCGAGGGCCAGTCCCACCAGTACCGCGTTGTATCCGTACAGGCCCGCGGCCAGGGCCGCGCGATCGACACGCAACCACTGCGCCGTCAAGGTCCCAGTCACGACGGCGACGATGCCGGCGACCAGCACGTGCGGTGCTCCGGCCGCGAAGGATCCCCAGGCCACCGCGGCCAGGAACAATCCACCCGTGGCCGGATTGTCCTGGAAGATCACCTGGCCGATGCCGCGCAGGTTGATGTCGACGAAGCGCAGTGCCGCCGACGATGTGCACCACGCATTCCACCTGGATGGGCTGTCCATGGATGCCTCCTCGTGTTGCGCGCCGAGCCGGGTGACCCGCCCCGGTCAGCGCCAGAAGAACGGCGCCGGAATCTCGGCGCCGGTGATTTCCCTTCGCGCGACCGCCCAGAAGTCGCGCACCTTGGCCTTCACCTGCGCCGTCTCGCAGCCCAGGACCTTGAAGATCAGCCCGGCGTCGTTGGGCAACCGGCAGGCGCCGTATGCGACGCCGTTGGCGAGGTCGACAGCGGCGCCGACGCTGGCGTGGATGCGCGCCGCCGTATCCGCCGGCGTGCACAGGATCACGTTGCCGAACACGTCGAAGCCGTCCATCACACCGGTCTGTTGCATCGGCGTGCGGGCCGGTTCGACCAGCAGCTTTTCGGCGAACAACCGGCGGCCGTCCGGGCGTACGGCGGCGGTGGCGAGCGACAGCACGGTGATCCCGAAGCGCTCGTCCGGATGATGATGTTTACGCCCCGGTTGGACGATCTCCGAGTAGAGCAGCGACGCCGTCGGCGCGATGGTGATCCGGGTGTCGCTGGCGAAGCGCGCCTGGCGGTGTGGGATCAGGGGTTCTGGCAGGAGCTCGAGATAGGCGCCGTCGGCGAGCGTGATGGTCTGCGTCTGCAGCGCATAGTTGGCGTCCATCGCATGGACCTTGGTCGCCGACTGCGTCGTCACGTGCGCCCGGGCGCCCGGTCCGAGCTCGATCTCCAGGGCCATCCGGTCGCCCTGCAGCACGCAGCCCGCGGTGGTGATGACGAACACCCAGGCCAGGTCCGGCAGGGCCTGGTCGCAGTGCAGCGCCCGTTGGGCGAGGTAGGGCGTGCGCGATTCGAGGTCGGCCAGGATGGTGCGCTCGCCGCGTCGCTCAAACCCGAGATGCAGCAGGCCATTCTTGCCGACCGCGCCGCTGCGCATCTGCGCCGGCTCGTCCTGATAGGCGGCGAACGCGGCCCCCGGTGCGCCGAACGGAGCGGCCGCGAGGCGCGGCGCGCTCGCTGCGGTCGGCTGGGGCGCAACCATCAGGCGAGCAGACGCGCCGGCGGCCTGAGATCGAACAGCAGGTCGTTGCGAATCAGCTCGACCAGCGCCGGGATGCCCTCGCCGGTCTTGCAGTTGGTGAACAGGAACGGCTTGTCGCCGCGCATCAGGCGCGAGTCGTGCTCCATCACCGCCAAGCTGGCGCCGACATGCGGCGCGAGATCGGTCTTGTTGATGACCAGGATGTCCGACTGCGTGATGCCCGGCCCGTTCTTGCGTGGAATCTTGTCGCCGGCGGCTACGTCGATCACGTAGATGAAGAAGTCGACCAGCGCCGGCGAGAACGTCAGGGTGAGATTGTCGCCGCCGCTCTCGATCAGCACCACGTCGCCGTCGGGAAAGCGGGCTTCCATGTCCTCGACGGCGGCGAGGTTCATGCTCGGGTCCTCGCGCACCGCCGTGTGCGGGCAGGCGCCGGTCTCGACCCCGACGATGCGCTCCTCGAGCAGGATACCCCGGAGCGTGCGCTGGACGTGCTTCGCGTCCTCGGTCGTGACGATGTCGTTGGTGATGATCAGCACCTTGATGCCGAGCTCGAGGAGCCGGGGCGTGATCGCTTCCACGATGGCGGTCTTGCCCGAGCCGACCGGGCCGCCGACGCCGATGCGGGTGATCTTCTTCCTCACGATGTCATTCCCCTTTTGGCCCGGTCAGTTCATGAACAGTCGGACGTGCGCCCCGACGTGGACGGCCGCCAGGATCTCCGTCAGCGGCGCGAAGCCGGCCATGTCGGGCAGGCCGGCCGCGGCGGCGGTCCGGTAGGCCGCCTCGACGTCGGCGTTGAGCGCGTAGAGCATGCGCTGGGTGTCGACGTGGTCGATGCGCATCAGGCGCAGCGCGGCGCCCAGGATGGTGGTCGCCACGCCGGACTGGTGCACCACGAACGCGTCGAGGGCTGGCAGGCCCTGCGCCGCGAAGCTCACCGCCAACGCCACCGGATGACAGCCCGGTGTGGCCCCGGCCTCGATGCGCTCGAGCCAGGCGAGCAGCAGCGGCGCGCCGATCACCCGGGCGCCCATCTCGGTGCACTTCTTGCCCAGACGCACCGACATGGTGCGCGTCTCGCCCGACAGCTTGCGGGCGTACACCTGCTCGTCGATGGCCACCAGGCCGGCGAGATCGCCGCTCGCCGCGGCGCGGTGGGCATGGACGAGCGCGATGCCGTCGCCGCGGTTCGCCTGTTCGACCGCGGTGCGCGCAAAGGCGAGCAGCGTCGCGGCGTCGCTGACGACGCGCGTCTGGATCGCCGATTCGAGGCCGCCGGAGAACGAGAAGGCGCCGATGGGGAACATCGAATCGCCGAACTGCAGCAGGCGCGCCAGGCGGGCCGCGCTGGGCGCGGTGGCCGCGTCGTCGCCGGACGTCATTGGGACGAATCGGGGCCGGGCTTGGGATGGGGGTGCGTGTGCTGCCCGGGGCCGTGCGGGTGCACATGGTCCGCCGCAGGCTCGCTGGCGTGGTCGGGCGCAGGGGTGTGCGTGTGGATCGGCCCCTCGGCGCCGCCGAAGAGGCGGCGCGACTCATGCGGCGCGAGGTACGGAACGATCTCGCCGCCGGCGACGAACTCGTAGCGGACGTCCTCGAAGCGGTGCGTTTTCATCACCGACTCCATCACCCGGCGGTCGATGGTCAACGGCACGTAGACGCGCGTCCCCTTCACCAGCGCCGGCCAGTGCTGGTTGCCGAGCGCATGGCCGAGCTCGACACAGGTGCGCAGGGCGATCTCGGGCGCCTGCGCCGAGACGGCGTCGAGATGGATGATCATGACGTCGCGCACACTGATCCGGGCCACCACCGCGCGGCTGGTCGCCGCATCCCAGAGCAGCACGTCGCCGTTGCGCAGCGAGGTGCTGCGGTCGAGCGACACGGCGATCTCGACGCCGCCGACGGTCTTCTTGCGCAGACGGTTCTTCTGCCCTTCCCAGTGGTCGAGCACCAATGGATCGACCGAACCGGCCGCGAGTCGCGGCGCCCACTCCGGATCGTCGGCGTTGCCCAGCACCTCTTCGACGAGAATCAACGAGGCGCCCTCAACTGAAGAAGTACTTCTGGTTGAGCGAGATCGTCTTCAGCGGCGGCACCGTGGCGTGCACGCCGTCGACGGTGACGGCGAAGGTCTCCGGTGAGACCTCGATCTGCGGCGTGCCGGAGTTGCGCACCATGTCCTTCTTGCCGATCGTGCGCGTCCCGTACACCGGCATCACCTGCCGCTGCAGGCCGAGACGCTCGCGGATGCCGGCGGCGTGCGCGGCGCCGGAGACGAAGTTCACGCAGGTGGCGGGCATCGCCGCGCCGAAGCTGCCGAACATCGGGCGGTAGTAGGTCGGCTGCGGGGTGGGCAGCGAGGCGTTGGGGTCGCCCATCACCGCCCAGTTGATGACGCCGCCCTTGATCACGATCTTGGGCTTGGCGCCGAAGAAGCCCGGCTCCCACAGCACCAGGTCGGCGATCTTGCCGACCTCGACCGAGCCCAGCACGTGCGAGATACCGTGCGCGATCGCCGGGTTGATGGTGATCTTGGCCACGTAGCGCAGGACGCGGAAGTTGTCGTTGCCCGGCGCGTCCTCGGGCAGCTTGCCGCGCCCGGTCTTCATCGCGTCGGCGGTCTGGATGCAGCGCAGCCAGCACTCGCCGATGCGCCCCATCGCCTGCGAATCGCTCGAGAAGATCGAGATCACGCCGAGATCGTGCAGCACGTTCTCCGCCGCGATGGTCTCGGCGCGGATGCGGCTCTCGGTGAAGGCCACGTCCGACGGGATGTCGGGGCTCAGGTGATGGCACACCATGATCATGTCGTAGAGCTCGGCCTGCGAGTTGATGCCGTAGGGGAGCGTCGGGTTGGTCGAGGCCGGCAGGACGTTGGGCAGCCCCGCGATCTTGATGATGTCGGGCGCGTGGCCGCCGCCGGAGCCTTCCGTATGGAAGGAGTGCACGGTCCGCCCCTCGAACGCCGCGATGCTGTCCTCGACGAAGCCCGATTCGTTCAGCGTGTCGGTGTGGATGCAGACCTGCACGTCCATCTCGTCCGCCACCGTCAGCGCGGAGCGCAGGACGGCCGGCGTCGTGCCCCAGTCCTCGTGGCACTTGAAGCCCAGCGCGCCGGCCGTGATCTGCTCGACCAGCGCGGCCTTGCCGTGGCCGTGGCCCTTGCCGAGGATGCCGATGTTGACGGGCAAACCCTCGGCGGCGCGCAGCAACATGGCGATGTTCCATGGGCCCGGCGTGACGGTCGTCGCACTGGAGCCGTCCGACGGCCCGGTGCCGCCGCCGATCAGGGTCGTCGTCCCATTCGACAGCGCCGCGTACGCCTGCTGCGGCGAGATGAAGTGGATGTGGCTGTCGATGCCGGCGGCGGTGAGGATGAGGTGCGACCCCGAGATGGCGTCGGTGGCGAGCCCGAGATCGAGCCCTGGGGTGACGCCGTCCATCGTGTTCTTGTTGCCGGACTTGCCGATGGCGCAGATGCGGCCGTCGCGGATGCCGACATCGGCCTTCACCACCCCCAGGCGGGCGTCGATGATGGTGACGTTGGTGATGACGAGATCGGGTGCGCCGGCGGCGTGGGTGAGCTGGTTGTCCATGCCCATGCCTTCGCGCAGGCTCTTGCCGCCGCCGAAGACGACCTCGTCCCCGGGCGCGCCGCGCAGATCGCGCTCGATCTCGACGAACAGGCCGGTGTCACCCAGACGGATGCGATCGCCAACCGTGGGGCCGTACAGCCCGACGTATTCATTGCGAGAGATGGTTGCCACGTTTGTCCCCTCGTCCTGAGAAGCGGCGCCGCTGCCGGTGCGCGCTACGGCTTCGAGCGAAAGCCGCGCTGCGCGGCCAGGGCCACGGCCTTCGCCTTGTTGGCGCCGCCGAACTCGCCGGCGGTGGGACCATCGACCAGGTTGTTGAAGCCGTAGACGGCGCGCTTGCCGCCGAAGGGGACGAGCTTGACCTCGCGCTCGTCGCCGGGCTCGAAGCGCAGCGCGGTGGCGGCCGGAATGTTCAGGTGTTGCCCGAACGCGGCGGCGCGATCGAACTCGAGCGCGCGGTTGACCTCGAAGAAGTGGAAATGCGAGCCGACCTGGACGGGGCGATCGCCGGTGTTGCGCACGGTCAGCGTCGTCACCGGCAGGTGCGCGTGGAAGGTGATGGGCTGCGGATGGCACACGTAACCGCCCACCGCGATGCCGGCCGTCGCCGGATCGGCGTCGTGCGCGACTACGGGTCCCGCTTTGACTGCGGCCATGCTGCGTCTCCTCGTCGGTGGAGCGGCTAGCGGATCGGGGTGTGCACGGTCACCAGGCGGCTGCCGTCGGTGAACACGGCCTCGATCTGCACCAGGGGAATCAGGTCGGCGACGCCGTCCATGACGTCCGCGGCGGTGAGCACCGTGCGCGCGGCCTTGGTGACCTCCTCGATCGTCTTGCCTTCGCGCGCGCCGTCGAGCGCGGCGGCCGAGATGATCGCCACGGCTTCCGGATAGTTGAGCTTGATGCCCTTCGCCATCCGCTTCTGCGCCACCTCGGCCATCATGTAGACGAGGAGTTTGTCGAATTCCCGTGGGGTCAGTTGCATGGCATCTCCCTGACTCTTCTGACTGAGTGCCCACCGCCGAATACGCGGCTGACACTCCATGGCCGAAACGGCTCGACGTGGCAAGTAGGCACCGGTGGCGGGCGCGGCGCGTTCGGTGCTATCGGACGGACCGCATGCTGCGTCGCGCCTTCAGTTTGAGCCGCCATGTCGTCACGATCGCGGTGATCTTCCTGAACATCGGGCCGGCGATGAAGGAGTGACACGACATGGCGGGCGTTGGCGTAGAGAAGATCGCGCGCGACTTCTATTGGTTCGGCTGGGTCGGGGTGGGGGTCCAGGCGATCCTGGCGTTCATTCCGCTCCTCATGTTCGCCTGGGCGCTGTTCGGCACCGCGCTCGGCAGCCGTCCGACGTTGGCCCCGACCGATCATCTGGCGCTCGTCGGCCTGGCGATCCTCGTCTTCACCACGTTCTGGTCGTATCGCTACACCCGCCTGGCCGCGCGGATGGCCGATCCGGCGCGCCGGCCGCCGCGCCGCGCGGTGGTGCGGACGCTGTGGGTTGGCTTGTGCGCCAGCGGGCTCGGGATGGCCGTGTCGCTGCTCTTGCTGATCGTCGAGGTCGCGCGCCTGATGATCCTGGTGCTGATGACCCCGCAGGCGGGTGTGCCGGTCATCCAGACGCAGACCGACAGCCACGCCGCGTGGGTGTCGGCGATCGACGTGGTGAGCCTGCTGGCCGACGTCTCGACGCTTGCCGGCGAGCTGGTCATCCTCGGCCTCACGCTCTGGCTGCTGTTCAGGGTCAGCCAGGCCGCCGCCGACTACGATCAGGCGCCGTCGATCGCGCCGGGCTGATCCGCGCGGAGCCCGCCGGCCCGCCGCGACCGCGCGGGCGAGGCGGTCAGCGCGAGGCCGGGTGTGCCAACAGCACGCGCTCGCCGTCGGGGCGATGCAGGTCGAGCATGCCGCGCTCGATTGCCCACGTCGTCGCCGACTCGAGCGCGGCGAGGAACTGGCGCTCCTGCTCCATGACGCCCGTGCCGTCGCACGCCTTGCGCGTCGCCGCGATGGGGCCGACGGTGAGGCGGGCGCCGTCGCGCGTATAGGTGGACCGGAAGCTGTTGCAGCCGGCGTTCCCGGTGATGGCGCCGTCGGCGAACGAGACGCTGAGGGTGGTACCGAGCAGCGGGCTGACGACCGCCTGGCGGCCGTTGTTGAAACCGTTCACCTCCCAGCTCGTGCCGTCGAGCCGCGGCGGCGGCGCGGCGAGGAAGACGAGCTGCGGCGCCGGGTCGGCTGGCGCGCCGAGGGTCAGGCGCCCGTCGGCGATACGGAAGACGAGCACGCCGCTGAGTGCGCGCTTGAACGCCGTCTCGACCGTCATCGCCGGCGGCGGGCACGCCATCATCGTCCCGGCCAGCGCGCCGAGCGTGAGGCGGTCGCCCGCGACGGTGTAGCCGCCGGCGAGCTGGTTGCAGCCGGCGAAGCCCTGCAGGCGGCCGGCCTCGAGGCGGATGGTGATGGCCTCGGGCAGCGCGGCGATGGTCGCGTCGTCCTGGCCGCGCAGCTGGATCAGCCGCCAGACCGGTCCTTCCAATGTCGCGGGGGCCGCGTTTGGCGTGTTGTCCGCCGCTGGCGCGCCGCCGGCGACCATGCCGACCAGCGCGAAGGCGATGGCCATACTGTGCATCCGTATCATTTCGCTCCCCGCTTCAGACTGCGATGTGTCCGGACACGAGCCCGTAGATGCCGCCGAGCGCCGCGACGACGACGAGCCCGAAGATCACCTGTTCGGTGGCGGTCAGCACCGTCCCCTTCTGCTCGCGCCGGGCGAGGAAGTACAGCGCCGATCCCGGCGCGTAGAGGATCGCGGACAGCAGCAGGAACGTCAGGCCGCCGGCGTAGATCATCGCCGCTGCATAC
>JBOHWA010000018.1:0-3040 GCA_050735855.1 Binatia bacterium | reverse complement strand
TGCAACCTGGCTTGCATGAACAGCATGTGCACGTTGCTCGAGGTCGAGACCGGCACGCCGTGCGCCGAGGTCGCTGCCTGTCCGGCCGTCCCGGCCGATCCGGCGAGCGCTCCGGCGTTGGGCGCGGGCGGGCTGTCGCTGGCGGCGATCGCGTTGGCCGGCTTCGGCATGATCGCGCTGCGGCGCGCCCGCCGTCCGCGCGCCTGACGCCTGCGGTGGTAGGCGGCGTCCTGGTCGGCGACGCTCCAGCGCGACGGGTGCAACCGCTGCGCGTCGCGATCGAGTTCCGGCGTGCGCCCGCGGCTGTTACCGCGCGGCCGCGGCCAGCGAGACGCGTCAGGAGGCGGAGAGAAAACCCCCGCGCCGAGCCGTCCGGTGCATAGCGACGCCCGGCGCGTTCTACATGTGCGCGTCCTGCGCTCGACGCACATGATCGAATCGTGGGAGCATGCCGCCGCGGACCGTCGACATCATCTGCGAGGCCGCACGTGAGGAGAAAGCCCGCATGGATTTGAAGCTCGAGGTCGTGGTGGTTCCCGTGTCCGACGTCGATCGGGCCAAGGATTTCTACAAGCGGTTGGGATTCCGCGAGGACGTCGACTACGCCGCCAGCAACGGCTACCGCGTCGTGCAGCTGACGCCGCCCGGCTCGCCGTGCTCGATCATCTTCGGTAAGGGGGTCACCGCCGCTCCGCCGGGCTCGCTCGATCGCCTGGTCCTGGCGGTGGCCGACGTCGACGCCGCCCGCGCCGAGCTCGTGTCACACGGCGTCGAGGTGAGCGTGTTCCACGACGCCGGCGGTGGCCTCGGCGGCGGCTTCTACGCTGGCACCGAGGGGCGCGCCGCGGGCCCGGACCCGCAACGCCGCTCCTACGCTTCGTATGCCTCCTTCCGCGATCCCGACGGCAACGTCTGGCTGCTGCAGGAGATCAAGGATCGGCTTCCGGGCCGGTGAGAGATGGACATCGCGGCGCTTGCACAGCTCCTGCACGAAACGGGCGAGCATCACGGCGCGTTCGAGGTGGTCGCCCCAGCACACGACTGGTGGGACTGGTACGCCGCGTACATGGACGCGCGGCAGCGCGGCAGCACGCCCGAGCAGGCGTCCGCGGCCGCGGGTCGCTACATGGCGGAGGTCAAACACATCGTCGCGCGCGGCGGCTGAGGCGCGTGTGCCGTTCGGACGGCACGCCGCGGGCGCGCGCGGCACGCCTCTCGGGTGCCGGCCTGCGAGGCCGGCGAGGAGGAGTGCCGCATGAGAGACCGCCTGTCACCATATCTCCCGCTGCTGCTGCTGGCCGCCCTGCCGGTGATCGCAACCGCGCCGGCGCGCGCCGCCGAGACGACCTGCGCCGACCTGCTCGTCCGTTCGCCGGCGCGCACCTACGTCTGCCCCCTGGTGTTCAACAATGGGCTGGCGAGGGACTTCCTGCTCAGTTTCACCCCCGACCCGGCCGGCGGCGCGACCTTTCGCGGCGCGCTGAACGTTGCGGGCGGCACGATCGCGACGCCGATGTACTGCTCGTGTGAGGCGAAGGGCAGCGCCCGCCGGCCGAGCTACTTCGGGTCGCGGACGTTGGTCTGCGTCTTTGGCCGCGACGAGTCCATCGCCGTCATCCGCGGCAAGGTCATCGGCGGCGACGGCCAGAAGATCGCCAAGCTCTCGATCTGGCAGGAGACGGACGCCGGCCTCGGGTCGTGTCAGCTTCAATAGGGTGATTGCGGCGCCGTACCGCGCCGCAATCGCCTGGAACCGCTGCCTGTGAGGCAGCGGTTCGTCCTAAGAAATCGCGGTCGTACGAGCGCGGATCGCATGGCACAATGCGCCCGTGCACGCCGGTGAGACAACTGGGCTGGTCGCGGCTCTGGTGCGAATGCCCTTCGTCGGGCGCAGTCGCGAGTTGCGGCGGCTCGGCCAGCGGCTGACCGCCGCCGCCGACGGCCACGGCGGGCTCGCCCTGCTGCTCGGCGAGCCGGGGATCGGCAAGACGCGCACCGCCGAGGCGTTCGCCGATCTCGCCCGCCAGCGCGGCGCCGTCGTGCTCTGGGGGCGCTGCCACGGCGGCGAGCCGTCGCTGCCGTACGGGCCGTTCGCCGAGGCGATCGCCGCCCACCTGCGGCAGGTCGCCGACCCGGAACCGCTGCTCGCCGCGCTCGGGCCGGCGGCGGTGGTGCTGGCGCGGGTGCTGCCGGAGCTCGGCGCGCGGCTGGGCCAGCAGGTGGCGCCCATGGCGCTCAAGCCCGAGGAGGAGCGCCTGCGCCTGCTCAGCGCCGTCACCGGGCTCGTCGTCACCCTCGCGCAGGACGCCCCGGTGTTGCTGGTGCTCGAGGACCTGCACTGGGCCGACGCCGGCGTGCTGGCCATGCTGCGCCAACTGCTGCGCCGGCCGGACGCCGGGCGGGTCCTCGTCCTGGCCACCCACCGCTCCGCGCGGATCGATCTGCCGCCGGCGGTCGGCGAGGCGCTCGAGGCGTTGCGCAGCGATGTCGAGGTCGAGCGCATCGCTCTGGGCGGGCTCGATCGCGACTCCGTCAGCGAGCTGCTCGAGCGCCTGCTGACCGGACAGGTCCCCGCCGGCGTGCTGACGGCGATGCTCGCCGCCACCGACGGCAACCCGCTCTTCATCCAGGAATGGCTGCGCCAGGTGCTCGAGCACGACGCCCTGTCGCCCGATGGCGAGGACTGGCGGGCGCGCGCGCCGGGGGCTGTGCCGGCCGAGCTGCGGCAGATGGTCGCCCGCCGGGTCGAGCGGCTGTCCGAGGACTGCCGCCAGTTGCTGCACACCGCGGCGGCGTTCGGCGGGGCCTTCGAGTTCGCCGCCGTGGCCGCGGTGCTCGACTTCGACGAGGCGCGCGCCCTGGCCGCGCTCGAGGAAGGACTGGCGGCACAGTTCCTGCGCACCGCCGGGGGCGGCGATCGCTACGAGTTCGCCCACGCGATGATCAGCCAGGCGCTGGAAGAGGAATCCAGCCCGTCGCGCCGGCTGCGCCGCCATCGCGCCATCGCGGAGGCGCTCGAGCGTCTCTACGGCGCGCGCGC
>JBOHWA010000017.1:0-8453 GCA_050735855.1 Binatia bacterium | reverse complement strand
GCGATCCGGCGCCGGGGCCGCGCGCGGCGGGGCGGGCGCTGGTGCGGCTGTGCAACCGGCTCGGTGCGACCTTCATCAAGGTGGGGCAGATCGCCTCGACGCGTGCCGACCTGCTGCCGCCGCCGCTGGTCGCCGAGCTGTCTGCGCTGCAGGATCGCGTCCCGGCGTTCCCGTTCGCGGTCGCGCGGCAGACCATCGAGCGCGAGCTCGGCGCGCCGCTGGCCGAGATCTACAGCCGCTTCGAGGAGACGCCGGTGGCGGCGGCGTCGGTCGCCCAGGTGCACCGCGCGGTGCTGCGCGACGGCGGCGCCCTGGTCGCGGTCAAGGTGCGGCGGCCCGACATCGTCGAGAAGGTACACCTCGACCGCTCCATCCTGCTGGGCGTCGCGCGCGGGCTCGAACGCGTCGTCCCGTCGCTGCGGCTCATCTCGCTGGCGCAGGCGGTCGGCGCGTTCTGCGACGCCGTCGAGGAGCAGATCCACTTCCTCGAAGAGGCGCGCAACAACGTACGCTTCACCGCCAACTTCGCCGCCGACCCCGACGTCAACTTCCCGCGCCTCTATCCGGCCGCCTGTTCCGACGCCGTGCTGACGATGGAGTTCGTCGACGGCGTGCGCGAAGCGGAACTCGAGGCGCATGGCGTCGACACGCACCACATCGTCGCCGCCGGCATGCGCTGCGTCTGCCGCATGATCTTCTCGCACGGCTTCGTGCACGCCGACCTGCACGCCGGCAACCTGCGCTTCTTTCCGCCCGGGCGCGTCGTGCTGCTCGACGTCGGCCTGGTCGGCCGGCTGACCGACGACGACCGCGTCATGACGGCGCGCACCCTCTACGCCTTCGCCACCGGCGACGGCCGCACCGTGGCGCGGATGTTCTACGACAACGCCCCGTTCAAGGCGACGCCGGACTACGACGTCTACGAGGGCGAGGTGATCGCGCTGGTCGAGAGCCTGTTCCAGCGCGGCCTGGGCAGCATGCAGGTGACGGTCGAGATCGGCCGCATCTTCGACATCCTGCGCCGCCACCGCATCCACGCGCGCAGCCATATGACCATGGTCAACCTGGCGCTGATGGCCGCCGAAGGCCTCGGCAAGCGCCTCGACCCGAGCCTGAACCTGACCGACGAGGCCTTGCCCTATCTGGCCGAGGCCATCGCCGGCAGCGCCCCGCGGGAGACCTTGAGCGGGTAGCATTTCGCGTTATGCGTTGTGCGCCAAGGCTTTCTCAGCGCCCAACGCCCAACGCGAGACGCACAACGTCCTTCCGCCCCATCAGCCCCCCTTGCTCCCACACATAAGTCCCTTTCTCGGTCGGGTGGGTTGCATCTCAGCGCCTGGTCCGTGAGACTGCCTCTCAGTGGTCGTTGAGTCCTCGCGGCCACCCGGCGCACGAAGCACGTGCCATGACGAAACAAGCAGTACACTGCTATCGCCATGCCCGTCGCCCCGTTACCAGGTGGCTGCGGTCGTGGTGCGTCCGCGGCCTGGCCGCCGGCTGCTGGGCCGGCGTGGCCGCCGTGACGATGGCCCCGACCCCGGTCGGCCTCCAGTCCCCGGTCGCCGAGATTTCGGCCGATCCGCAGGGCTGGCAGGTGGCGCCGCCGGCCCCGCCGCCCGCCGTCGATCCGGCGGTCGAGCGCGCCGAGTCGATCAACACGCTGATCTCGGCCCTCGGCAGCTGTGCCAACCCGCTACCGAAAAAGCAGCGTGTGAGCATCGCGCGCAGCCTGCACGACGAGAGCGCGGCGCACGGCTACGATCCGTTGTTCATCACGGCGCTGATGCAGGTCGAGAGCGGCTGCCTGCCGACGGCGGTAGGCGGCGAAGCGATCGGCCTGACGCAGATGCTGCCGTCCACCGGCCGTGAAGTGGCGCGGCGTGTCGGTCTGCCGTGGCGCGGAGCGCGCACCTTGACCGAGCCCGCCGCGAGCCTGCAGCTCGGTGTCCAGTACCTGCGCGAGCTCGAAGACATGTTCGACGACCCCTACAAGGCGATGGCCGCGTACAACATGGGGCCGGGCCGCGTCATGCGGATGTCGAGCAGCCGCGCGCAGCGCACCGTGTACGTGCGCAAAGTGCTGCTGCGCTACGAGCAACTGCTCGATCGCTACGCCTGAGCCGCGATACCGGGAGGGCGAGGCTCCTGCCGAGCCTCTTCGCTCCATGGTGCATGGTTCGGCGGGAGCCTCGCCCCGCACGCGGCGCTTGCAAAGGGTGGCATCGCTTTGCCAAATGCGCGCGAGGAGCGACGCCATGCCGAAGCTGATCGAAGCCCCGACCCGCGTTCAGGCGGCCGGGACGAAGCCGAAGTTGATCGACGAGTACGTCGGGCGGGTCAACACCGTCCAGAGCGAGCTGAGCATCGCCCACATGCGCTCGCCGTCGGGCTGGAGCGAGCCACGCCAGCGCCCCGACTTCCACGAGTACACCGTGGTGCTGCGCGGCATGGTGCGCGTCGAGCACGACGGCGGCACGATCGATGTCCGCACCGGCCAGGGCGTGATCGCCTACCCGGGCGAGCGGGTGCGCTACAGCACGCCGGAAGCCGACGGCGCCGAGTACATCGCCGTCTGCCTGCCGGCCTTTTCGCCCGACACGGTGCACCGGGAGGATTGACCGCATGCGCGTGCCGTTGCTGGTCACCGACTTTCTGCGCCGCGCGGCGACGCTCTATCCGGGCAAGGTCGCCGTCGTCGACGCCGGGGCGCACTACACCTATGCCGACCTGCAGACCCGTGCCACGCGCCTGGCCAATGCGCTGCGCGGCCTCGGCATCGGGCGCGGCGACCGCGTCTGCATCTTGAGCCCGAACTCGCATTTCTTCCTCGAGAGCTTCTACGGCACGGCCGAGATCGGCGCGATCCTGGTGCCGCTCAACTACCGGCTGGTCGCCGCCGACCACGAGTACATCCTCAACCATGCCGGCGTCTGTGCGGTGCTGGTCGATCGCGAGTACACCGGCGTCATCGACGAGATCCGTCCGCGCCTGCCGTCCGTGCGCCATTGGGTCGCGGCCTCGTCGAGCGGCGCCGCGCCGCCGGGATGGACCGACTGGGGCGCGCTGGTCGACGCCGCCAGCGCCACGCCATCGCCGGCCCTGGCGATCGACGAGGACGAGCTGGTGTCGATCAACTATACCTCGGGCACCACGGCGCGGCCGAAGGGCGTCATGCTGACGCACCGCAACTGCTACCTGAACGCCTACAACCTGATCGCCCATCTCGGCATCCGCCACGACGACGTCGAGCTCTGGACGCTGCCGATGTTCCACGCCAACGGCTGGGGCGGCGTCTACGCCACCACGGCGATGGGCGGCACGCACGTGATCCTGCGCAGCATCGACGCGGGCGCGATCTACGAGCTGATCGCGCAGGAGGGGGTCACCTTCGCCTGCATGGCGCCGGCGGTGCTGCGCACGATTCTCGACTACCCGGACAAGGCGACGCACCAGGTGCGCACGCGCCCGCGCTTCACCGTCGCCGGCGCCCCGCCGCCGGCCGCCTTCATCGAACGCCTCGAGCGCGAGCTCGGCTGGCAGTTCATCCAGATCTACGGCCTGACCGAGACCGCGCCGATGCTGACGGTGTCGGCGCCCGACCACGCGACGCGCGACGACGACTGGGCGCGGCGGGCGCGCGCCGGGGTGGAATGCATCGGCGTGCAGATCGAGGTGCAGGACGAGGCGGGCCACCCGGTGCCGAAGGACGACACGACGATCGGCGAGATCTGCGCCCGATCGAACGTGGTCTTCACCGGCTACTGGGAGCAGCCGGAGGCCACCGACCTGGCGATCCGCGACGGCTGGTTCCACACCGGCGATCTCGCCGTGTGGGACGCGGTCGGCAACGTGCACATCGTCGATCGGCAGAAGGATGTGATCATCTCCGGCGGCGAGAACATCAGCTCCTCGGAGATCGAGGACGCGCTCTATCAACACCCGGTGGTGCTGGAGTGCGCGGTGATCGGCGTGCCGCACCCGAAGTGGGGCGAGACCCCCAAGGCGCTGGTGGTGTTGCGGCCGGGACAGTCGGAGACCGCGGAGGTGCTGCTGATCTTCTGCCGCGAACGGCTGGCGCACTTCAAATGCCCGAGCTCGGTGGAGTTCGTCGCCGAGCTGCCGCGCACCGCGACCGGCAAGCTGCAGAAGTTCAAGCTGCGCGAGGCATACTGGGGCAAGGGACAGCGGCGGGTGAACTAGACCGCACCGGCACCGCGCCGATCGATCCGCGGCCTGGAGGGCGCCGGTCCCTCGGCGCCGGGGGAGGGGGGTATGCCGCCACACCGAAGGGCGCGCGACGCCGCCACACCGAAGGGCGCGCGACGTGAGCGCCTCTCCCCACCGCCCCCGGCGCCGAGGGACCGGCGTCCACCAGGCGAGCGTTGACGCTCGGCGGCGATCCACACTAGGGTTCGCGGCGCGATTGGGGGGGCGATGGCGAGCCGGGCTGAAGTCGAAGCGGCATTCAAGCGGTATCTCGCAGTCGGCGCCTACGGGCGCGACTGGAACGCGTGGGCGGATCTCTTCAGCGCGGACGCCACGTACTACGAGGTGCAGTACGGCACCTTCCAGGGCCGCGAGGCGATCCGGAAGTGGATCACCGGCGTGATGGCCGGCGTGCCCGACATGTACTTCCCGCCGGTCAAGTGGCAGCTGATCGATGCCGACCAGGTCGTCTTCTGTATCGACAACGCCTACCCGGATCCGGCCACGCCCGGCGGACCGCCGATCGCCTTTCCGTCGATCACGTATCTGCAGTACCGCGACGGCTTCTGGATCCGCGAGGAGGACGTCTACGACGTGCGCGCCAGCCTGCAGGCGCGCGCCGCCTTTCGCGCCGCGGGCGGCAACGCCGCGCCGGCGACGGTGGAGTGATGGGGCAGGAGTTCAACCTCGCCGACTGCTTCGAGCTGGTGGCGGCGGAATGCCGCGAGCGCGAGGCGCTGATCCAGGGTCCGGTGCGCCTCACCTGGAGTGCGCTCGATCGCCGGGCGCGCAACGTCAGCGCCTGGATGGTCGCGCAGGGCGCCACGCGGCAGGGCAAGGTGGCCATCTACACCTACAACCACCCGGCCTACATGGAGGGCGTCTTCGCCGCGATGAAGGCCGCGCTGGTGCCGGTCAACGTCAACTACCGCTACCGCGAGGAGGAGCTGCGCTACCTGCTCGATAACGCCGACGCCGAGTTCGCCATCGTGCACGAGGACTTCGTGCCGCTGCTGCGCAGCGTGCGCGGCGCGCTGCCGAAGCTGCGCGGCGTGCTGGTGATCGGCGACGCCGGCGGCGAGCCGAGCCGCGCGGCGCTCGACGGGGCCGAGTCGTACGAGGCGGTGGCCAACACCGACCGCCCGGCCCCGACCGTGCCGCGCTCGCCCGATGATTACCTGTTCCTCTACACCGGCGGCACCACCGGCATGCCGAAGGGCGTCATGTGGCGCCAGGCCGACCTCTACCGGCGCCTCGCCGGCGGCGGGATGATGCCGGCGCCGGAGACGATGGAGGATCTGCGCGCTCGCGCCGCCAACCCGCCCATGCCGATTCGCGCCCTCATCGGCCCGCCGCTGATGCACGGCACCGGCTGGTTCACCGCCGTCATCGCCTGGCTGGCCGGCGGCACGGTGGTGCTGCTGGACAATCCGAAGCGCTTCGACGCGGCCGAGCTGTTCGGCATCGTCGAGCGCGACAAGCCGACGGCGATCACCATCGTCGGCGACTCGTTCGCGCGCCCGATGCTGCGCGAGCTCGACCAGGGCCGACGCTACGATCTGTCCTCGCTGATGATGATCTCCTCGTCGGGCGTGATGTGGAGCCAGGAGACCAAGGAGGCGCTGCTGAGACATGCGCCGCAGCTCATGCTGATCGACTCGTTCAGCTCCTCGGAGGCGGTCGGCATGGGCATGTCGGTGACCACCGCCGCCGGTGCGGTGCAGACCGGCACGTTCCAGCTGTCCGAGACCACCTGCCTGTTCGACGAGGCGCTGCGGCCGCTCGAGGCGGCGCCGGGTGCCAAAGGGCTGGTCGGGGTCGGCGGCGCGCAGCCGATGGGCTACTACAAGGACCCGGAGAAGACCGCGCGCACCTTCGTCGAGACGCCGCGCGGCCGCTTCTCGGTGCCCGGCGACTGGGCCGAGGTGAACGCCGACGGCAAGACCCTGACGCTGCTCGGGCGCGGCTCGGTGTGCATCAACACCGGCGGCGAGAAGGTCTTCCCGGAAGAGGTCGAAGAGGTGGTGAAGCGCGTCGCCGCGGTGCGTGACTGCGTCGTCGTCGGCGTGCCCGACGAGCGCTTCGGCGAGGCGATCACCGCGGTGGTCTCCGGCGAGGGCCTCGACGGCGAAGCGATCAAGGCCTTCGTCAGAGGCACGCTCGCCGCCTACAAGACGCCCAAGCACGTCGTCATCGTCGACGAGGTCTACCGCAGCCCCTCGGGCAAGGCCGACTTCAAGCGCACCCGGGCCGTCGCGCTCGCGGCGTTGGGCCTCAAGGGATGAGCGGCCGGCGGCTGCACGTCGCGGTGATCGGCGCCGGCTCGTGGGGGACGACGGTCGCCTCAGTCGCCAGCCACAACGGCCCGACCGTGCTCTGGGCGCGCAACCCGGAGATCGCCGCGGAGATCACCGCGACGCGGACCAACGCGCGCTACCTGGGGACCGCGCGCGTCGGCCGCGACCTGCGCTGCACGGCGTCGATGGACGAGGCGGTGCGCGGCGCCGACGTGGTGGTGATGGGCGTGCCGTCGCACGGCTTCCGCTCGACGCTCGAGCAGGTGCGCCCCTCGATCCGCGCCTGGGTGCCGGTCATCAGCCTGGCCAAAGGGCTCGAGCAGGGCACCATGAAGCGCATGACCGAGGTGATCGGCGAGGTGCTGCCCGGCCACCCGGCCGGGGTGCTCACCGGCCCCAACCTGGCGCGCGAGATCATGGCCGGCTACGCCGCCGCCGGCGTCGTCGCGATGGACGACGAGACCATCGTGCGCGAGCTGCAGCGGGTGTTCAAATCGCGCCTGTTCCGCGTCTACACCAACCAGGACGTCATCGGCTGCGAGATCGGCGGCGCGCTGAAGAACGTCATCGCCATCGCCGCCGGTATGGGCGACGGCCTCGGCGTCGGCGACAACACCAAGGCGGCGGTCATCACCCGCGGCCTCGCCGAGGTCACCCGCCTCGGCCTGGCGATGGGCGGCCAGCTGCACACCTTCGCCGGGCTCGCCGGCCTGGGCGACATGGTGGCCACCTGCTCCAGCCCGCAGAGCCGCAACCGCTACGTCGGCGAGCAGCTCGGCAAGGGCCGGACGATCCAGGCCATCTGCGACGAGATGCACATGGTCGCCGAGGGCGTGAAGACCTCGCGCGTGGTGATGGAGCTGGCGGCGCAGTACAAGGTCGAGATGCCGATCGCGCGCGAGGTCTACCGCGTCGTGCACGAGGGCAGCACGCCGTCGCAGGCCTACCGCGGCCTGATGCGCGTCGCCGCGGGCTCCGAGCAGGACCCGGGGTAGGGACAGGCCGACGTGTCGTCTCTGCGTGGAGGGCGCCGGGCCCTCGGCGCCGTGCTCGCGACCATCACCCCGACCCCCCCCCCCGGCGCCCTCCAGCATCACCCCGAACCACCGCGGCGCCGGGCAGCGCGCCGCCGACGTGCCCCATCGCGTTCAGCCCGCGCCGGCGAAGGACGGCCGCGCGCGCAGGTGCTCCAGCCAGCGCAGCAGGTTGGGGTGCCGTGCGCGGTCGTGGGCGATGCCGAGCTGCGGCAGCAGGTCGACGCGGGTGAACCAGGCGACGTCGGCCATCGTCACCGCGCGGTCGACGAGATACTCGCGGCCGCCCAGGCGGCGCTCGACGACATCGAGCTTTTTGCGCACGATCTCGCGCGCCAGCTCCTCGCTGCTGTCGAAGCGCGGCGTGCCGGCGAGGACGCTGCGCAGCCAGTCGCGCTGCGCGGCGTCGACGCTGGCCGGCACGATCGCGTCGACGTCCTCCTTGCCGATGCCCGCCGCTCGCAGCCGCGGCCGCACCACGTGCAGCCAGAACAGCGGTCGCAGCTCCTTGTGCGCGCCGGCCTCCAACGCCAGCCACATGCGCACCTGCGCGGCGAGGTGGGCGTCATCGGGATAGAACGGTACGCCTGGGTAGAGCCGGTCGAGGTACTCGGCGATGAGGGCCGAATCGCAGATGACGCGCGCGCCGTGCGACAGCACCGGCAGCTCGCCGTTGGGGTTGAGCGCCAGGAAGGCCGACGCCTTGTGCTCGAGGCGGCCGAGGTCGATGTCGACGGTCTGCCACGTCAACCCCTTCTCGCGCATCAGGATGCACAGGCGGCGGCCGTGCGGCGACAGCGAGTAGTCGTAGAGCGTGAGCGGATCGGTGCGCCGCGCCACATCGATCGACTGGCGTCGCAGCGGCGTGGTCGCGGGCGGGGTCGCCCCGCGCTGCGGCTGCAGGATCGACCGCGGA
>JBOHWA010000016.1:0-2080 GCA_050735855.1 Binatia bacterium | reverse complement strand
GCATCGAGCTCGAGCTCGGGCCGGACGAGCAGCGCCGCTTTCTCGTCCCAGCCCTCGGCGACACCTTCATCGGCACGCTGCGCTGTGTCGCGGTCGACGAGGACAACGCGCCGCGCGCCATCAACGGCCTGATCGGCACGGCGGGGGTGGAGACCGGCACCGCCGCGGCGGAAGGCGGCGCCAGCCGCACCAGCGTCGACGTGGCGGACTACGACGCCATCGGCCAGGCAGCGGTAGCGCAGAACAACAACGGCGACGAGTTTCTCGTCCTCGGCGGTGCACAGCCCGAGTACGAGGCCTGCCCGGGCGTGTTGGTCGTGCCGCACCTCTTCGATTTCGCCACGACGCGCACGGGCACGCGCCAGGACACGGCGCTGACCACGCTCGCCATGGTGCCGTGCGCCGCCGAGCTCGACGCCGACAGCGCGACCGGCGTGGTGGCGCAGTTCCTCGTCTACAACGAATATGCGCAGCGCTTCTCCACCTCGCGCCCGGTCGGCGGCCAGTTGGTCAGACAGATGTCGCTGATCGACACCAGCGAGGCGACTCGCTCCATCTTCAGCGCCGGCGTCGCGGGTACGTTGGCCGGCCAGACGTATGTGCGCGGCATTCCCGGGTCGATGGTTGGCGTCGCGATCGAGTCCCACCGGGGCGGCGCAACGGCGCCAACCTCCAGCGCGGCCGTCAACCTGTTCGGCGAGGCCCCGCCGGCGGGGTTCGAGATCCTTGCCCTGCGCACCATCTGCGCCGGCGATTGCGACCACAGCGGTGGCGTGCAGATCAACGAGCTGCTGCTCGGCGTCAACGTCAGCCTCGGCGCGCAGCGCGTCGAGGCCTGCGGCGCCTTCGATCTGAACGACAACGGCGCCGTCTCGATCGGCGAGTTGATCCGGGCGGTGCAGGCGAGCCTGGACGGCTGCCCGGTCGGCGAGCGCCCGACGCCGTCGCCCGAGCCGACGCCGCGACCGACGCAGGGGCCCGCCTCGGCGGGCCCGGAGCTCAACTACTTCGGCGTGGTGACCGCCGACGACCTGGAGATCCAACCGATCGGCATCAACCGCGACGGCCTGCCCGTCTTCAGGCGACCGCACGGCCAGGGCTTCGCACTGGTGCTCGAAGGGCGCCACGGCACCAACAACCGTCAACCCGGCTCGAGCGCGTACAGGGAGGACGGCGAGCTGCCGGACCTGCAGATCATCGTCTCGCGCCCGCTCGGCGACGGCAGCGACGCGATCTGCGACGTGATCCAGCCCGACCAGGGCGGCGTGCCGGCCACCGATCCGCTCAGCTTCGAGGGCGATGTGGCCGCCGCCGTCAACGACCTCGGCTGTCGCGTCGACGGCGGCGACGGGATGCCACTCGGCCAACGCACGGCCTGCAGCCGGAGCTTCGAGAGCAGCGGGTACTACAGCACGACGGGCCGGTCCGAGCGCCAGTTCTGTCTGCCGATCGCGCAGGCGTGGGCCTTCCCGGCCGGCGACACCATCGTCGCCGCGCGTCTCCGCTCGGTCGACGGCGCCCTCGGGCCGGTGCGCCAGATCGTCGTGCGCGTCGAGTGAAGCGCTCGCGCCGGGCGGGTGGCATGGTCGCCACGACGATCGCCCCAGGGCCGACTGGCAGCGCCAGCGCAGGGCGCGCCAGGTGAAGAGCGTGGGCGCGCGCCTCCCCTATGCCGTGCTCTGCGCCCTGCTCGGCCTGGCACTCGGCTGGCTGCCGGTGCTGGTGCACGGGCCCATCGCGGAGAAGTACAACATCCTCTACATCCAGGGCGCCGTCGCGGTGTGGGGGTGGTACACGGCGCGCCTGCTGATCGGCGCCGTCGTCGGCATCACGCGCTGGCCGCGGCGCTGGTGGTTGCGTGGACCGCTGTGCGGCCTGGTGATGCTCTTCCCGCTCAGCCTGGTGTCGCTGGCGACGCCGGGCTGCGGCCTGCCGTGCATGTCGCTCAACCTCGCCAGCGCGGCGGCGATCGGCACCGCCGTGGCGGGAATCGCGTACGCGATCACCGGCCGCGATCGCGGCGATTGACCCTCGAGCTGGTGCCCAACGCAAACCCCCGGCGCCGCGGGCGGGGGATGGG
>JBOHWA010000015.1:0-10750 GCA_050735855.1 Binatia bacterium | reverse complement strand
CCTCAGAGGTCCCAGATCATTTTCATCTCCGGCTTGCTGCCGAGCAGCTCGACCGGGTGGGTCTTGTCGATGTGGCCGAGCAGGCCGTTGTACAGCCCGTAGCCGATCAGCTCCTGCAGGCGGGGTGAGAACTGCGCCGCGATCTCGCGCGGGATGCCGAGCTGCTGGTTCTCCTGCTGGCGGATGAAGCCGGCGCAGTAGTTCATCGCCACGCCGATGCGGCGCGTCTCGGTGCGGTTGGCGCCGCCGCCGTGCCACATGCTGCCGTTGTAGACCATGACGCTGCCCTTCGGCATCTCGGCCGGGATCGAGTCGTACTTGCCGAAGAACTCCGGCGAGTGATCGCGCAGGTGCGACCCTGGGATGATGCGCGTCGCCCCGTTGGCCTCGGTGAAGTCGGTCAGCGCCCACATGCTGTTGCAGACGATCGGCACGTGCGGCTTGGATAGCGGGATGAGTTGGTCGTCGGCATGGATCGGCTGCGGCGTCTCGTCCTTGCAGATGGCGATCGACGACAGCGACGAGACCAGGCAGCCGGGATCGAGTATGCGCTCGACGATCGGCAGGACGTGCTCGTGCACCGGAATGCGCTCGTAGAGCTTGCCGTAGATCAGCAAGTTGTAGATGCGCACCGTCTTGGCGCCCTCGAAGGGATTGGGTGCCGGGACGATCTCGAGCTCGACCTCCAGCCGTTCGAGATCGGCGACCAACGCGTCGATGAAATCGCGCTCGATGGCGTTCTCGATGATCGCGTAGCCGTCCTGGCGAATCTTCTCGGCGTAGGCCTCGATCTGGTCGGACTTGAACATGGTTCCCCTCCCCCGGTGGCGGTGCTCGGCGGATACTAGCCGCGCCGGCGAAGCCACGGCAACGGCGTTGCGTCAGATCCGCACATTGGGCAACGTAGCCGATGATGTGTCGTTCGCTGCCGTGTCCTCTCGCCGCTGCCCTGCTCGCCCTGGTCGTCCTGGCCTGGCGCCCGAGCTCCGCCACCGCCGCCGACTGCGCCGGCGATTGTGACGGCGGCGGGTCGGTCAGCGTCGCCGAGCTCATCCAGGGCGTGCGCATCAGCCTCGGCGAGACGGCGGTCGCGCAGTGTCCCGCCTTCGACGGCGACGGCGACGGCACGGTGCGCATCGCCGAGCTGATCCGTGCCGTCAGCGCGGCGCTCAACGGTTGCGCGGCGACGCCGACGGCCGGCGTCGCCAGCCCGACACCCACCACCGTCACCGACACCCCGGCGCCGACCGACACCCCGCTCGCGACCGAGCCACCGGCGACGCCCACCGCCACGCCACCGGACACCGCCACGCCGTCGGCGACCCCGACGATGCCGGTGGTCGACGGCACCTGGCGCGAGGATCCGCTCATCGTCACCGCGTCGACCTGCCTGGAAGCCTTCACCGCCCAGTTCGCCGAGGAGCTCGCCGCCCGCCCCGCCTGCCTGCAGGAGGTCACCGCCCTGAGCGAGCACGAGGTGCAGGTCGTCGACTGCACCGCGCGCACGCTGAACGGCACGCTCGACCGCGACGGCACCATCCGCCTCACCGCCCCGACCGAATCCGATACCGTCGAGGGCTGCACCGTCGCCCTCACCACCAGCTCCGTCATCGCCGCCGCCAGCAGCCCGACCGCAGCGCGCTATACCTTCGACGTCGCTTTCTTCGGCACCTGCCCCCTGCCCGACTGCGTCATCGACGCCAGCGGCACCTGGACGCGCCAGTAGGCGCAGCATCTCCCTCCCAGTCCCGGTCGCCCTGAGCTTGTCGAGGGAGCCTGTCGAAGACGCCTTCGAAGCTGCACGCCACGCTGGTGGCCGAACCGAGGCTGGGCGCCGACCTGGAGATCCGGACGAGTACCGCGGCGCCGCGCATCCGATCTTGGATGTCGGGGAAGGCGTTGCCGAGGTCGCGGTCGGTGAAGAAGACGCGGCTCAAGCCGCCCGCTCGTAGAGCACGGCATCCTCGATCTCGGGCGGGCTGAGATCGTAGTCGGCGGCAAGCTCGGCGACGGTCTCGCCGGCGTCGATACGCTCGGCGATGGCGCGGGTGGAGACCCCCTTGCGCAGCACGACGGGGCGGCCGAAGGCGATGCGCGGGTCGATGGCGATCGGCCTATCGGGCGTGCGCATCTCGGCGGAGACAAACGGGTAGAGGCGCACCGGAAAGCGTTGCGCATTCCACTCGACGCGCTTCAGATGCTCCTCGAAGACACGCCGCATGGCCAGCTGCCCAGAGGCCGACAGGTTGATCAGGTGCCCGTAGCGCTGCAGGAAGACCTGGCCGCCGTCGGTCGACAGCTCCTTGCGCAGCAGCAGCCGCGCGATCTGCAGCGACTGTTCGGCGTAGCGCAGTGCCTGGCGCAGCGCCTTGACCGACACGCCATGATCGGTGCGCAGGGCGCGCACCACGTGCGCCTCGATTAGGTTCGCAAAGGAGAGCGTCGGCGGCCTCTTCACCGGCGGATGGATGAGCGGTTGGAAGCGCTGCTCACCCGACGTGGTCGCGTAGGCGCGCCCGACCACCCACGAGCGCAGCGTCGCGGGAGGCAGCTTCAGATACCCGGCGGCTTCCGCCAACGGGTAGGCCGGCTGATCGATAGCCAGCGGGCTGGCTGCCGCTCCGTTGTTCACCGACCGCATCATGCTGCTTTTCACCCGGATCCGTGGGGTTGCGCAACCCCAGCGGGCTGGGCTGCTCCGCATCGCCGTCAAGGTGCTCGGCGACGAAACGCTGCGCGGCATCGCCCGCGAGCTGGTCGCGTCCGTGCGCGCCAACGTCACCCTCGACTGGACCGGGCGCGGGAACGTCCGCGCGCAGCTGCGTGTGCTGGTCAAGCGCATCCCTGCGCCAGTACGGATACCCGCCCGACAAACAGGAGCAGGCCGCGTTGCTGTCGGCGGAATGGGCAGCGGCGTAGGCTGACCCCACCACACGGTGTCAGCTGCGTGCCCGGCATCCATCCGGTAGGCGATTGAAGCCGTGTGGCGGGGTGCGCTACCCGGCCGAGCGGACGAGAGGCGCGGCCGCGAGCGCCGCGGCTGTTCGCTCAGATGCGGAGGGCGGATATGGACATGCTTCGCCGCCGGCTCGGTTGGACATGGCTGGGTCTGGCCATCGGGGTCTTCGCTTGCAGCCCTTCGCGACCACCACCGCTGGCACCGGGAACCTACGCCGCGGTGCTCGGTCGCGTCGAAATCATCCGCGACGGGAAGGTCATTGGGCAGGGCAGGACCTTCACCGGCAACACCATGACCCGGGTCCTCTTCGCCAACCGGGCGACGCAGGCGGTGTATCAAGTCGAGGTCGAGGAACCGACCGGCGCGTTCATGCAACACCTGCCACCGGGGACCTACGACATCAACATGGGCCACTACATCTGGATCTTCGGCACGCCGTTCGAGCTCGAGGTCGCCGCGCCGCAGGAGATCCTCTACATCGGGCTCCTGCAAGTGGCGCTGTTCCAGCGCGGCTCCTTCATCGGCGGGTGGGCCCGCACGAGCGGCGGCGCCATCCCCATCCCAGACAACGACTATCAGGTGCTCGACGAGTCGGAGCGGCTGGTGCGGCCGTTGCCCGACGGCCCTCCGGTGCGCATCCAGCTCGTGCGCCAGAAGCCGCCGGCGCAGTGATGAACGCTGGTCGCCTCCCGACGACGGAACGGGTATCAATGCCGGCATGGCACGGTGGCCCGCGGTCGGAGACCGCTCGCCGGACGATTCGGCGGACCGGCGCGCCCTCGATCCAGCGGCCGACCCGGGCGTCCTCGCGACCCTGTTGGCGCGGGTACCCGGGCTGCAGTGGACGGCTGATTCCACCCTGCACTATTGCTTCGTCGGCGGCGCGGCGGCGCCGAGTTGGGGCGTGAGCGCCGGCGGCGCGGTCGTCGACTCGCTGCTGGCTGGCACCGACGGCGCCGGGGTGGCGGCGCACCGCGCCGCCCTCGCCGGCGAGGCGACGCGCTACGAGGTGCGCGTTGCCGGCGCGGTCCTCAGCTGTCTGGTCGAACCGGTGCGCGACGGCGCTGCGCGGGTGATCGGGGTGCTCGGCAGTGGCACCGACGTCAGCGAACAGCGCCGCACGACGGAGGCGCTGACGACGCAGCACCAGATGCTCGAGAGCCTGTTCGAGCATTCGATCGCCGGGATCGCGATCTGCGACGCGCAGGGCTGCCTGCTGTTCGCCAACGACGCCATCCGCCGCTTTGCCCTGGGGCAGGGCACCGACGCACCGTTGGAAGATCAGACGGCGATATGGGGCGAATGGTACGCGGCGGGCAACAGGCTGGCGGTCGACGCCTGGCCGCTGGCGCGGGCCCTGCGCGGCGAGACGGTCAGCGCCTACGAGATCTACCGCGACAGCCGCGACGGCGTGCGCCATCACATCCTGGTCGGCGCCGCGCCGGTGCACGACGCGAGTGGCACACTCATCGGCGCCGTCGTCACCGGCGCGGACATCTCCGCACAGAAACGGATGGAGGCCGAGACCCGGGCGTTGAACGAAACGCTCGAGCAACGCGTGCGCGACCGCAACCTGGATCTGCGGCGCGTCGAACAGACCCTGTTCGACTTCCTCGATCACACCACCGCGGTCATCTACATGAAGGATCGCGACAGCCGCTATCTGCTCATCAACCGCTACTTCGAGGAGCTCTTCGACCTGAAGCAGTCGCAGGTCCTCGGGCTCGGCAACGCCGATCTCTTCCCCCCCGAGGTGGCCGCCGAGTTGCGCCGCAACGACCTGCAGGTGCTCACGACCGGCGAATCGCTGCAGGTCGAAGAGCACGTTCCGACCAACGGCCAGCCGCGCATCTACCTGTCGGTCAAGTTTCCGCTGCGCGACCGCGACGGCGCCATCTACGGCCTGTGCGGCGTGTCGACCGACATCACCGACCGCAAGCGCATCGAGGCCGAGCTGCGCCGCTCGCAGGCGACGCTGGCCGCGGTCATCGAGAGCAGCCCCGATCCGATCTGGGCGGTCGACGCGCAGCTGCACCTGCTCGCCTTCAATGCCGCCGCGGCGCGCCTGATCGAGAGTGTCATCGGACGCCAGATGTCGCCGACCGCCGCGCTGCGCCATCTCGTCCCGGCCGATGTGCTGGCCCGCTGGTTCAGCTACCTGGAACGCGGCCTGGCCGGCGAGCGCTTCACCGTCGAGGAGTCGCTGACGATCGCGGGCCCGCCGCGGCGCCTGCTCGTCTCGCTCACCCCGACCATCGAGGACGGGCGCGTCACCGGCGTGGCCGCGTTCTCCAAGGACATCACCGAGCTGATGCACGCCGAGGAAATGACGCGCCAGCACCAGGCGGAGCTGGCGCACGTGCTGCGGCTGCACACCATGGGAGAGTTGACCGCCAGCCTGGCGCACGAGGTCAACCAGCCGCTCGGGGCGATCGCCAACTACGCCCAGGGGATCCGCCGCCGCATCGACGGCGGCGGCATCGAGGCCGGCGACCTGCGCTACGGCGTCGAGGCGATCGCGCGCGAAGCGCTGCGCGCCGGGGAGATCACCCGCCGCGTGCGCGAGTTGCTGTGCAAGGAGGAGGCGCGGCGGGCCGCCACCGACGTCAACGCCGTCGTCGCCACCGCGCTCGGCGTTGCCGGGCCGACCGCACGCCAGCGCGACGTGCGCCTGATCGCCAACCTCGCCCTCCGCCTGCCGACGGTGCTCGCCGACGCGATCCAGATCGAGCAGGTGGTGCTCAATCTGGTGCTGAACGGCATCGAGGCGATCGCCGAGCCGTCGGCACGACGCGACATCGAGCTGGTCACCGCCGCGGCGGGCGAGCACGCGGTCCAGGTGACGGTGTGCGACTCCGGCCGCGGCATCGCGCCGGAGCTCGCCGGGCGCATCTTCGATCCCTTCCTCACCACCAAGGACGGGGGCCTCGGCATGGGACTGGCCATCAGCCGGTCCATCATCGACGCACACGGCGGGCGCCTGTGGGTCGAGCCCGCGCCCGCGGGCGGCACGGTGTTTCACTTCGTCCTGCCGACCACACCGGGCGGCGCCCAGTCGGACTGAGCCCACCCGCTCAGCGGGTCCAGCGGCTGAAGATGAGCCGCAGCACCACGGCGATGATGCGCACGGTGTCGACGAACGGGCGGTAGTGGCTGGCGCGCTCGTCGGCCGGCGGATAGTAGACCGCCACCGGCACAGAGCGGATCGGCAGGCCGGCGCGCACGGCGCGGATGAGGATCTCGGTCTCGAAGGCGAAGTGGGCGGCGCCGGCACCGAGCGAGCGCGCGGCGAGCAGCGGGTAGACGCGGAAGCCCGATTGCGTATCGGGCAGCGCCAGGCCGCAGGCGATCTCCACCCAACGGTTGGCGAAGCGGTTGCCGAACAGCTTGATCGGCTTCACCTCCTGGGCGCCGATCCGGCGCGCGCCGATGACCAGCGCGTCGGGCTCCGCATCCGACGCGGCGAGCAGGCGCGGGATCTCCTCGGCGAGGTGCTGGCCGTCGCCGTCCATGGTCACGACGCGCTCGACGCCGCGCTCGGCCAGCCAGGCCATGCCAGCCCGCAGCGCCGCCCCCTTGCCGCGGTTCTCCGCCTGCCGCACCACCTCGGCGCCGGCCGCGGCGGCGCGCTCGGCGGTGCCGTCGGTCGAGCCGTCGTCGACCACCAACACCAGCGGCACCACCCGCCGGGCGCCGCTCACCGCCGCGCCGATCGTCGCCGCACAGTCGAACGCCGGGATGAGCACGGCCACGGAGTCGGCAGACATGCGGGCGCTTGTAGAGGCGCGCTGCCGTCGGAGCAAACTGACCGTCTCGCGTTGCGCGTTCAGCGGGCCCAACACACAACGCCGAACGCGAAGCGCGGAACGATGGCCCTGGTCGTTGCCGCTATCGCGCGGCGATGCTAGCCCATGGTCAATGGGGACTCTCCGCTCCACCACCGCCCGGACGACCGCGGCGCTGCGGTTCGACGGGCTCTGGTGGCGGAAGTTCGCCTACCTGGGCTGCGTCTACGGGCCGGAGTGGTGGAAGCGGGGCGCGCCGCCGGTCATCGCGGCGATCATCTTCGCCCTGATCGGGCGCAACCGGCGCGGCGCGATCGAGAACCTGCAGCACATCCATGGTGACGGCGACCGCCGCCGGGCGGCGCGCGCGGCACTGCGCATGTTCGCCGAGTTCGCGCACTGCATGACCGAGACCATGGAGTACTACGGCGCCCACCCCCAGCCGATCCATTTCGATCTCCCGTCGCCCGATCTGCTCGCCGCCGCCCTGCAGGCCGGGCGCGGCGCGGTGCTGGTCACCGGCCACATCGGCAACTGGGACATCGCCGCCAAGACGCTGCGCGAGTACAACCGGCCGATCAACCTGGTGATGGCGCGCGAATCCAACACCACCACCCAGGAGTACGTGCGCAACATGCGCGAGCAGCACGACGTGCGGGTGATCTACTCCGACACCTCGGTGTTCTCCTCGCTCAACATGATCCGCGCCCTGCGCCAGAACGAAGTGGTCGCCATCCAGCTCGACCGCATGCTCGGCGCCGGCGGCGCGCGGCCGGTGCCGTTCTTCGGCACCCCCGCCCTCTTTCCCTCCGGACCGTTCGTGCTCGCCCGCCTGGCCGGCGCGCCGGTCATCCCGGTGTTCATCCCGCGCCTCGGCACGCGCCACTACGCCGTCCGCTTCGGCACCGCCCACCTGCTGTCGCGCGAGGCGCGCGATGCACACGCGCTCGAGCGCGCCATGCGCGCCGTGGTGGCGGAGTTCGAGGACGTCATCCGCACCTTCCCGACCCAGTGGTTCCAGTTCACGCCGTTCTGGACGTCGCCGGCGGCCGCGGCGCGGCCGACCGCGGCCACACCACCGGCCGAACTACCGCCGGACGACGCCGCCCAACCGGCGCGGCGCACGATTCCCTGACGGCGACGCGAGCGGCGCCCTCCCGGGCGGTGCTCGGGCCCGGCGCTACTGGGCCAATTCCGCCTGGATGCGCTCGCGGACCATGTCGCGCAGGCGCTCGCGGTCGTCGTAGGTCAGGCCGGCGGTGGGAATCGGCTCGAGCACGACGAGCTCGGCGCGGCCGGGCAGGATCGACAGGTACTTGCCCTTCGGCATGATGCGCGTCGTGCCCTTGCAGACCACCGGCACGACCGGCACGCCGAGATAGATGGCGGCGACGAAGGCGCCCTTCTTGAACGGCAACAGGTGCCCGTCGCGGCTGCGCGTGCCCTCGGGGAAGACGATGGCCGAGAACCCATCGAGCTTGAGCTGGTTGAGGCGCTCGATCGAGGCCAGCGGATCGTCGCGGTCGACCGGGATCATCCCCATGGTGCGCAGCACCGCACCCAACACCGGCTCGGCGAACATCTCGCGCTTGGCCGCGAACCGGTTGATGCCAGGCAGCAGCCCGAGCAGCGCCGGGATGTCGAAATGGCTCTGGTGGTTGGGGGTGAAGAAGTAGGGGCCGCCTGTCAGGTGCTCGAGGCCCCGCACCCGCACGCGCACGCCGCACATGCGGATGAGGGCGCGCGCCGACCGCTTGGCGAAGCGCCAGGTCAGCGTCTTGTTCACCTGGTAGAGTGCGATCGCCACCGCCCCGCAGCCGAACAACATGCCGCGGAAGATGAGCCGGTTGAGGAAGACGCGGAAGGGCGAGGGCGGCGCGACGTCGGCGAGCGACGCGGTCGTTTCCAGGGGCGACGACATGCGGCGGACCGTAGCCCGGAGGTTTTGCGACACGCAAGAGGGTCGTCGTTGGGCGTTGTGCGACACTGGAGGGCGCCGGGCCCTCGGCGTGCTTCGACAAGCTCAGCACCGACGGGCGGGGTCCCGTTCGTCCTGAGCCTGTCGAAGGGCGCCGAGGGACCGGCGCCCTCCAATCTCGCCGCCGCGCAACGCGGAGAACGTGCGCCAGCGGACGCGCACCGCCGGCTGTCTCCCCGTTGACTTGCCGCGCGCTGCCTCGCTAGTCCTGCAGCGCCGTGCGCATCCTGCTCATCTCGCCGACCCACTACAACGCCGATGGGTCGCTGCATAGGACGACGCGCTATTGGACCAGCGGCCTGACCCTGTCCTATCTGAAGGCGCTGACGCCGGCGGAACACCAGGTGACGCTGGTCGACGAGCTGTTCGACGATGTCGACCTCGCCTTCGACGGCGACGTAGTCGGCATCACCGCCATGGGGCCGCAGATCAAACGCGCCTACGACCTCGCCGACCACTTCCGCGCCCGCGGCGTCAAGGTGGTGCTCGGCGGCACGTGGGTGACGCTGACCACCGAGGCCTCGCTGCGCCACGCCGACGCCATCGTCGCCGGCGAGGCGGAGAGCGTTTGGGCCCAAGTGCTCGACGACCTGGCCGCCGGCCGCAGCCAGGGCATCTACCGCGCCGCCGACTGGCACTCGCTCGCGGCCCTGCCCAAGGTCGATTACACCTCGCTGCCGCTGCTCAAGTACGACGCGTTCAAGACCAGCTGGCTGTACCGTATGTACTTCCATTGGCCGGTGGTCTTCTCGCGCGGCTGCCCGCACCCCTGCGAGTACTGCGCCGTGCAGACGTTCTATCAACGCGGCTTCCGCACCCGGCCGGTCGCCGACGTCATCGACGATCTGCAGGCCATCAAGGCGCTCGGCGCCAACCGCATCCTGCTGCTCGACGACAACCCGATCGGCCACCCCGAGGCGGCCAAGGAACTGTTCCGCGCCATGATCCCGCTGCGGCTCAAGTGGGCGAGCCAGTGCACCATCAACATCGCGCGCGACCCGGAGCTGCTCGACCTGGCGGCGCGCAGCGGCTGCGTCAGCCTGTCCATCGGGCTCGAGTCGATCAACCAGGACAGCCTCGAATCGATCCGCAAGGGCTTCAACAAACCCGCCCGCTTCGAACAGGACCTCGCCGCCATCCGCGCCAAGGGCATCCAGGTGATCGGGCTGCTGATGGTCGGCCTCGACGGCGACACGCTCGACACCTTCCCGCGCTCGCTCGAGTTCCTGATCGACAACAAGATCACCTTCCTGAAGCTGTTCACCCCGTGCCCGTATCCGGGCACCAAGTACTACGACGACATGGCGCGCGACGGCCGCATCACGGTGCAGGATTGGGGCCGCTACGACTACGGCAGCCCGTTGATCCGCCCGGCGCAGATGACGGCCTCCCAGATGATGGACGGCTTCAAGTACGTCTACGAGGGCTTCTACTCGGCCCGCGCCATCGCCAGGCGCCTCTTCCCGCCGCCGTCCGGCAGCTACCTCGAGACGCTGGCGTACCTGGTCGCCAACCTCAAGGTGAACCGCTATCTGCGCACGCACGAGAACGCCTGGTCGACGATCTCGTAGGGGAGCGAAGCGAGCCGCCCGCTGGGCGACAGCGGGCGCGCCCCTAGGGGTTCACGTCGCGGGCGATCTCCCGCACGGTCGGGTTGCTCATCAACTTGCCGACCTTGGGGTTGGCGAGCAGCACGCCGAAATCGCCGCGCTCGATCGCGGCCGCGATGTCCGGATCACTCAGCACGGCGGCGACGTCGTCGTCGTTCTGCAGGGATTTCACCTTGTCCATCAGCGTCGGGTCGGACTCGATGCGCTGCTGCAGCGACTTCAGCTGGCCTTCGCCCTCCGTCTGCGCCGGTGCACGACCGACCCACGCCAGTCCGAGGCAGAGCGCCAAGAGGAACAGGGGTCGCCTCATCGCGTCGCGTTTGTATCACGATGCCACGCGTGCCGCAGCGGCGATTTCCTTCCGCCGCCGGGCCCCGCCTCACCACCCCCGGCGCCGAGGGCCCGGCGCCCTCCAGGG
>JBOHWA010000014.1:0-1861 GCA_050735855.1 Binatia bacterium | reverse complement strand
CAACCTCGACGGCTTCATCGTCGAAGCGCGGCAGAAGATGTACACGATCCGGGAAGAGCTGGAGAAGTGAGACGCGAGCCGGAGAAGATAGGATTTCAACGCGGAGACGCGGAGTCGCGGAGAAAAGAAAGAGTTTGGACAACGGACTTTGCGCAGCGGAGAATGCGCGCGACGTCGGACGGATTGTTCTACTCAGCGTCCTCTGCGCCTCCGCGTCTCTGCGTTGAAGTCTTTCCTGGCTGCAGCGCGCTGCGCTCGCCCAGCTCGACGATGACCTCGTCGATGTAGGCGCGTTCGCGGGCGACGAAGTCGGCGACGGCGCGGGCCAGGCCGGGGTGGGCGAGGTAGTGCAGGCTGTGCGTGGCGGTGGCGTCGAAGCCGCGCCAGTGCTTGTAGTCGCCGCCGGCGCCGGGCTCGAAGCGGCTGAAGCCGCGGTCGATCGAGTGGCGGATGCCGGCGTAGTAGCAGGCGACGAAGTGCAGGTGGCGCACCTCGCGCAGGCAGCCCCAGTAGCGGCCGTAGAGCACGCCGGCCTTCTGCACGTTGATGGCGCCGGCGATCACCTCGCCCTGCTGGCGTGCGGCGACGAAGCACAGGTTGCGCTTCCAGCGCTGCTTGAGCTGCTCGAAGAACGGTTGGTTGAGGTACTGGCGGCCCCAGGGCAGCTTCTCGATGGTCGACAGGTAGATGCGGAACATCGGCTCGAACAGCGCGTCGTCGATCGCGTCGCCCTCGAGCACCTCGATCTCGACGCCCTGCTCGGCGACGTCGCGCAGCTCGCGGCGCACCTGCGTGCGGCGCTTGCTGCGCAGGGCGGCGAGGTAGTCGTCGAAGCCGCCGTAGCCCTGGTTGCGCCAGTGGTACTGCACGCCCTGGCGGTGCAGGAAGCCGGCCTCGCGCAGCGGCGCGACCTCGTCGTCGGCGCAGAAGTTGACGTGCACCGAGGAGAGCTCGTTCGAGCCGCAGAGCTCGACCAGCCCCTGCGCCAGCGTCGCCAACAGCGCCTCGCGCGGGCGATCGGGATGGGTCAACAGGCGGCGGCCGGTGGCGGGGGTGAGCGGCACACCGACCAACAGCTTGGGGTAGTAGCGCAGCCCGGCGCGTTCGGCCGCCTCGGCCCAGGTGTGGTCGAAGACGAACTCGCCCTGGCTGTGGCCCTTGAGATACATCGGCGCGGCGGCGACCAGGTGGCCGTTCTCGCGCACGGTCAGATGGTGTGGCGACCAGCCGCTGCGCGCCGTCACGCAGCCCGACTGCTCGAGCGCGTCGAGCCAGTCCCATTCGAGAAACGGCGACCCCTCGGCGCCGACCAGGGCATCCCACTCCTCGCGCGCGATGTCGGCGATGCGGCGGACGAGGGTGATCTCGGTGCGCACCCAGGCATCCTACACGTCGCGCGCCGGCGGTCGAGGCCGTGCACTCCCCAATCAGCGGAACCTCGACTCGTCGACCGCGTAGGCGTCGCACAGGGACGCGACCGCGGCGACCAGCGCCTCGAAGCGGGGTTCGCTGATCGCGCCGCTGGCGAACAGGTCGGCGTCGCACCAGGTGCTGTGGACGAAGAACGCGTGTGGATCGGCGACGGCGCTGAAGCGCAGATACTGGATCTCGTACAGGTAGCGGGCGAGCAGGCGCCAGCGGCGCGCGGCCGGGTACTCGGCGCGCAGGGTGCGGACGTTCTGGCGCACGTAGGTTTCGCGTTCGGCCTGGTCGAGGTAGCGCGCAGCGAGCAGGTTGGATTGGTAGTCGGCCATGCGCCGTTCGATCAGGCGGGCGAGCGCCGCGCCGGGTGAGGCGGCACCGGGCTCGCTGCCGACCAGGGCCGCCAGATCGCCGGCGGTCGCGGCGCGCACGGTGGGCG
>JBOHWA010000013.1:0-3025 GCA_050735855.1 Binatia bacterium | reverse complement strand
GGTCGAGAAGTACGCCCACGAGCTGCGCATGGAGCTGCTGAAGAAGCCGGCCAAGAAGCCGGCCATGAAGCCGCCCAGGGCGGCCCGCAAGCCGGTGCGCCGGGCCCGGCGCGCCGCATAGATCGCCAGCGCGGCGCGCCACTCGTGGAGCGGTGCGCCGCGCGTGTCCGGCCGCGAACTCGCCGATTCCCATCGATGGGAGCAGGCGTTCCATGGCGCGACCGAATCCCCGTGGGGCATGGTGCACCGCCTGATGTGGCAGGCGGTTCGCGCCGCTGGCAGGAGAATTGCGACGGATGGGAAGCGTGACCACGCGACTGATCACCGTCGATGGGAATGAAGCCGCAGCCTCGGTGGCGTATCGCGCCAACGAGGTGATCGCGATCTATCCGATCACGCCGGCGTCGCCGATGGGCGAGCTGGCCGATGCATGGGCGGTGGAGCGGCGCCCGAACCTCTGGGGCGGCGTGCCGGAGGTGATCGAGATGCAGTCGGAGGGCGGCGCCGCCGGCGCCGTGCACGGCGCGCTGCAGGCCGGCTCGCTGGCGACCACCTTCACCGCGTCGCAGGGCCTGCTGCTGATGATCCCCAACCTCTACAAGATCGCCGGCGAGCTGACCCCCTTCTGCCTGCACGTCGCGGCGCGCGCCCTGGCGACGCACGCGCTGTCGATCTTCGGCGACCACTCCGACGTCATGGCGGCGCGCCAGACCGGCCTGGCGCTGCTGGCCTCCGCCTCGGTGCAGGAGGCGCAGGACATGGCCTGCATCGCGCAGGCGGCGACGCTGGCGGCGCGCGTGCCGTTCCTGCACTTCTTCGACGGCTTCCGCACCTCGCACGAGGTGGCCAAGATCGCCGCGCTGTCGGACGACGACCTGCGCTGGATGATCGACGACGAGCTGGTGCGCGCCCACCGCGCCCGCGCCCTCACCCCGGAGCGCCCGGTGCTGCGCGGCACGGCGCAGAACCCCGACGTGTTCTTCCAGGCGCGCGAGGCCTGCAATCGCTTCTACGCGGCGTGCCCGGGCATCGTGCAGGCGGGCATGGAGCGCTTCGCCGCCCGCACCGGACGCGCCTATCGCCTGTTCGACTACGTCGGGCACCCCGAGGCCGAACGCGTGCTGGTGATGATGGGCTCGGGGGCGGAGACCGCCCACGAGACGGTCGATTGGCTGGTGGCGCGCGGCGAGCCGGTCGGGCTGCTCAAGGTGCGGCTGTTCCGGCCGTTCGACGTCGCCGCCTTCGCCGCCGCGCTGCCGGCCAGCGTCCGCGCCCTGGCGGTGCTCGATCGCACCAAAGAGCCCGGCGCGGTCGGCGAGCCGCTCTACCTCGACGTCCTCGGCGCGCTGCACGAAGCCGACGAAGGGCGGGCGCGGCCGGCGACGGTGGTCGGCGGCCGCTACGGCCTGGCGTCGAAGGAGTTCACCCCGGCCGCCGTGCGCGCCACCTTCGACGCGCTGCGTGCGGCGCGGCCGCGCAACCACTTCACCCTCGGGATCGTCGACGACGTCACCCACACCTCGCTGCCGCTCGACGCCGAGTTCGACATCGAGCCGGACGACTGCGTGCGCGCGGTGTTCTACGGCCTCGGCGCCGATGGGACCGTCGGTGCCAACAAGAACTCGATCAAGATCATCGGCGCGGAGACCGAGCACTGGGCGCAGGGCTACTTCGTCTACGACTCGAAAAAGGCCGGCGCGGTGACCATCTCGCACCTGCGCTTCGGCCCGCAGCCGATCCGCTCCGCCTACCTGGTGCGGCGCGCCAGCTTCGTCGCCTGCCATCAGTTCGAGTTTCTCGACCGCTTCGATGTGCTCGGCGCGCTCGCCCCGGGCGGGGTGTTCCTGCTCAACGCGCCGCAGGCGCCCGCGGCGGTGTGGGACGCGCTGCCGAGCGAGGTGCAGGCGGCGCTGATCGAGCGGCAGGCGCGCTTCTACGTCATCGATGCCTACCGCGTCGCGCGCGACGCCGGCCTCGGCGGCCGCATCAACACCATCATGCAGACCTGCTTCTTCTCCATCTCCGGGGTGCTGCCGCCGGCCGAGGCGATGGCGCGCATCAAGGGCGCCATCGCCAAGAGCTACGGCAAGCGCGGACCGGTGGTGGTCGAGCAGAATGCCGCCGCGGTCGATGCGGCGTTGGCCCACCTGCACCGCGTGCCGCTGCCGGGGCAGGTCAGCGCGACGCGCGGCCGGCCGCCGCTGGTCGCCGCGGCGGCGCCCGATTTCGTCCAGCGCGTCACGGCGGTGATGATGGCCAACCGCGGCGACGACCTGCCGGTCAGCGCCTTCCCGGTCGACGGCACCTGGCCGACCGCCACCGCGCAGTGGGAGAAGCGCGGCCTGGCCCTCGAGATCCCGGTCTGGGACACCGCCGTATGCATCCAGTGCAACCAGTGCGTGCTGGTCTGCCCGCACGCCGCCATCCGCGCCAAGGTCTACGACGCCGGCGCGCTGGCGGGCGCACCGCCGACGTTCAAGTCGACGGCCTACCGCGCCCCGGACCTGAAGGGCATGACCTACACCATCCAGGTGGCGGCCGAGGATTGCACCGGCTGCCACCTGTGCGCGGTGGTCTGCCCCGCCAAGGACAAGGCCAACCCGCGCCACAAGGCGCTGGTCATGCAGCCGCAGGCGCCGCGGCGCGAGCCCGAGCACGTCAACTACGAGTTCTTCCTCGCCCTGCCGGAGCTCGATCGCACCCGCCTGCCGCGCCTCGACGCGAAGAGCACGCAGTTCCTGCAACCGCTGTTCGAGTACTCCGGCGCCTGCGCCGGCTGCGGCGAGACGCCCTACATCAAGTTGCTGACGCAGCTCTTCGGCGACCGCCTGCTGATCGCCAACGCCACCGGCTGCTCGTCGATCTACGGCGGCAATCTGCCGACCACGCCGTACACCGTCGACCGCCACGGGCGCGGCCCGGCATGGTCGAACTCGCTGTTCGAGGACAACGCCGAGTTCGGCCTCGGCTTCCGCCTGGCGCTCGACGCGCAACGCGCCCAGGCCGGCGCGCTGCTGCGCCAGCT
>JBOHWA010000012.1:0-8360 GCA_050735855.1 Binatia bacterium | reverse complement strand
GGGGACTACTGCACGCCGGGGATGGTGATCGACGGCAGCTTGTCGAGGGTGCAGTCGACCTGCGCCTTGTCGCGGCTGATGTTCGGCGTCCCGGCCACCAGGCCCTGGACGTCCAGGTTGATGTAGGTGGTATCCTCGGCCTCCTGCACGCAGGTGCGCAGGTGGGCCGGCAGCTCGCCGTCGACCTTCTTTGCCGGATCGATATCGCCGTCGAAGAAGATCTGCGGCACCGGCAGGCCGCCGATGATGGCGACGATCGCCGCCAGATCCGGGTCGGGCATGGTACCGCCGCCGATGAAGGTGTTGTCGTACAGGAAGATCGACTCCGAGAACGGATCGAAGGCCGGATCGGTCGCCGGCGCGCCGCTGCCGAGCAGCACGGCGCTGTTGTAACTGATCAGCGTCACCTGGGCGCTGTTGTTGTCGCGCAGGATGTTGCCGAAGGCTTCGACCTGATCGTTGGCGAGAATGAACAGGCCGCTGCCGGTCGGCACGCCGGCGACGATGTTGCCCGGCGGGGCGAAGTTGTCGGTGTTGTTCTCGTACACGTTGTTGTTGAACACCCGCGTGCGCCCGCCGTAGACGGGCAGGCCCGGCAGGTTGAAGACCAGGATGCCGCCGGTATTGTCGGTGGCGACGTTCTCGTACACGTCGGCGCCGGTGGTGTTCTCGATCTCGATGCCGGCGACGTTGAACTCGACCGTGTTGCGCCGCACGATGACGTTGCGCGACTGGCCGACGTAGACGCCGGCATCGGAGGCGCCCTTGACCACCGAGTCCTCGATCAGGACGTCGCGGCACTGCACCGGATACAGCCCGTAGGCGCCGTTGCCGGCATCCGGGCCGTTGGTCCACTCGGCGCGGACGCGGCGGATGGTGACCCCGTCGGCGCCGAGGATCTTGAGCTGGTCACCGGGCGAATCCTCGAGCCCGATGTCCTCGATGACGAAGTTGTCGGCGCGGACCAGCAGGCCCTCGCCGCCGCCGGTGAGTTGGTCGAACGACAGGATCGTCTCGTCCATCCCGGCGCCGCGCAGCGTGATGTACGGCACGGTCAGCGACAGCTGCGCCGGAATCTCGAACATGCCGGCGCCGAGGACGATCTCGTCGCCCGCCTGCGCTTCGAGCAGCGCTTCGGTGAGCGCCTCGGCGGCGCCGGGGCCGGCGGCGATCTCGATGGTCCGCAGCGGGCCGAGCACCACCGGCGCCAGGCGCGGATGCTCGCAGTCGAACGCGGCCAGATCGCGCACGATGTTGGGGGCTCCGGCGAGCAGCCCGTCGAGGTCGAAGTTGACGATGGTGGTGCTGGGATCCTCCTGCACGCAGAGGCGCAGGTTGTCAGGCAACACGCCGTCGACCAGCTTGGCCGGGTCGACGACGCCGTCGGTGACGATGTCCGGCAGCGGCGCGCCGATGATCGCGATCAATGCCGCCAGGCTGGGATCGGGCTGGGTGCCGCCGCCCTCGTAGACGTTGTCGAGGATGAAGATCGACTCGGAGAACGGATCGAACAGCGGGTTGGTGCTGGTGAAGCCGCCGAGGATCTCGGCGGTCTTGAAGCCGATGACGAAGATGTGGGCGCTGTTGTTGTCGCGGAAGGTGTTGCCGAACACCTCGACGCGATCGTTGGAGAGGATGAACATGCCGCTGCCGGCCGGAATCGCCGACACGGTGTTGCCCGGCTTGCCGAAGTTGGGCGTGTTGTTCTCGACCGATTGGTTGTTGTAGACGCGCGTCCGCGCGCCGTCCTGCACCGGCGGACCCGGCAGGTTGAAGACCAGGATGCCGCCGGTGTTGTGGGTGGCGACGTTGTCGTAGACGTCGGCGAAGGTCGAGTTCTCGATCTCGATGCCGGCGACGTTGTCCTCGACGCGGTTGCGCCGCACGATGATGTTGCGCGACTGGCCGACGTAGACGCCGGCGTCCGAGGCCCCCTTGACCACCGAGTCCTCGATCAGGACGCCGTTGCACTGCACCGGATAGAGCCCATAGGCGCCGTTGTCGGTGTCCGGCCCGTTGGTCCACTCGGTGCGCACCCGGCGCATGGTGACGTCGTTGGCGCCGACCACCTTGAACAGATCGCCGGGGCCGTCTTCGAGGGCCAGGTTCTCCAGCGTGAAGCGGTCGCTGCCGTCGACCAGGAAGCTCTCGCCGCCGCTGGTCTGGCCGGCGAACCTGAGGATGGTCTTGTCCATGCCCTGGCCGCGCACGGTGACGTCGTCGACATCGTTCAGCGACAGCTGCCCGGCGAGCTCGTAGGTCCCCGCCTTGAGCAGGATGACGTCCTTCGGCTGCGCTTCGAGCAGCGCGGTCAGGATCGCGTCCGGCGCCTCCGGCCCCGGCTCAATCTCGACGCAGCGCCCGCCCGGCGGCGGCGTGCAGGTCGGGCAGCCGTTGAGCCCATTGCCGACCGCCCGGATCAGGTCCGGCATCTGCGGCGGACCGCCGCTGGCCGAGTTGAACGCCGGGCAGGCAGCGGGCAGCGAATCGCCGAGGGCGATGCGCACGCCGAGCAACAGCTCGTGCACGCGGACCTCGCCGTCGTCATCACAGTCGCCAAAGCAGCCTTGCGCCTCGGCGCGGGGAGCGAACGGCAGCGTCAGGGCTGCCGCTGCGAGTAGGAACATCGTCGCACGTAGGGTTCTCATCGGGGAGTTCGCCATAACCTTTCTGTTACTGGATCGTCTCTGGCAGGGGCAAGCAGGGGTGGCGGCGGGCACCGGCCACCGGGTGGAAGGAGGCTATTCGAGGATGCGGGCGGGGAGGTCGTCGACCAGGGTGCGGGTCAGGCGCAGTTCATAGTCATCGGCGAGGGGCTCGAAGTCGACCGAGATGACCGGCGCGTCGGTGGGGATCGCGCCGCCGCTGGCCAGGGCGACGCGCACCAGGCCGGGAAGGTTCAGGTTGGCGACCATGACGGCGTCGGCGGCCGGGCGCAGCCGGTGCACCTGCTTCGGCCGCAGCACCGCGGGGTCGAAGGCGAGGGTCACGTCGACCGCCGAGTACGGCGCGCCACCATGGACCTCGAGCGGCACGCGCAGCACGCCGGCGGTGGCGCGGCGCGGCACGCGCAGGTGCATGCTGTACGGCGACGGGGCGGCGGCGAGCAGCGCCGCGCCGCCCGACTGCCAGTTGCCGGTGCAGTCGCCGAACACGGCGCCGAGGAAGTTCTGCTCGTTGACCGTGCCGACCGGCGGCTCGAGAGCGATAGCGCCGCGCCGGCAGGTGCCGGTGGTCAGCAGCGGTTGAACCAGGCGCTGGTTCGCGGCCGCGCCCGGCAGCGGCTCGAAGATCCAGTCCGAGCCGCAGGTCTCGGCCGACACGAAGCGCGCCAGCAGGCCGACCTGGCGCTGCAGGATGCGCGTCGCGTCGAGCGTGCTGAGCGTGCCGTTGCCGGTGACGTCGCAGGCCAGGCGCTGGTGCACGTCGAACGTCCGCAGACCGGCGACCGCCTGCAGGACGTGCGCCGCGTCGAGCGCGCTGATCGCGGTGCCGACGCCGCCGGTCATGCTCGGCTCGAGCAGCACGTTGCCGTTCGGCAGGTTGGTGAAGGCGAAGGTGCCGGTCGCACCGGTCGCGGCGCTGCGCGGCGGCACACTGCTACAGGCGATCGTGGCGCTCGGCACCGCCCGGTCGGCGCTGAAATACCGCAGCCGACCGGCGACGTTGCGCACCAGCGGCGTCGGCGTGCTGGTGACGGTCGGCGTCCGTGTCGCCGTGCCCGTTCGCGTCGCGGTGCCCGTCGCCGTTCGCGTCGCCGTGCCGGTCCCGGTCCGCGTCGCGGTCCCGGTCCGCGTCGCGGTCCCGGTCGCGGTCCGCGTGGCGGTGCGCGTGGCCGTGCGCGTGGCCGGCACCCCGGTCGGGGTCGGAGTCGCCGTCGGCGCCGCCCGCTCGACCCGTACGATCAACTCCTGGCGCGGGCCGAGGTTGCCGTTGGTATCGCGCATCTGCACCGCGACGGTGGTGTCGCCGTTGGGGAAGCCGACGGACAGCGGCACCTGGAAGCAGTACTGGCGCGTCGATCCCACGCCGAGGAAGGCGAAGTCGCCGAAGCGGTTGCGCGTGCAGGCGACGTTGGCGGCGCTGGCGAGCTCGAACTGGCAGGCCATCTCGGCCAGCGCCGTGGTGACGTCGCCGCCGGCCTGGAACGCCGGGTCGGCGAAGCCCTTCACGCCCCCGAACGGCAACGTCCGACAATCGAACTGCGGGGAGCCGTCGCCGAGGTTGCGATTGACCATGACCTGCAGCGACGGACGTCCCGAGAGATCGTTGATCGGCAGCACGGAATTGTTGGAGTAGACCCCCTCGCTGCCCGGCTGGCGCCCGGAGAGTCCGGGCCCCCCCTCGACCACCAGCATGAATGTCCCGGTGCTGCGCCGCACGATGCGGCGTCCCTGCGGGTCGAACTCCGGCGTCGGCGTCGGCGTGTCCTGGCAGAGGAACTCGCAACAGAACGGGCAGCCGTCCTGGTTGGCGACGCCGAGATAGCGCACCGTCGGTCCGCTCTGCGCCGCGGCCGCCCACGGCAGGCCGAGCAGCGCCAACAGCACGACGATGGAAACCCAGCGACAGGTCATATGATGGGTGGTTGTGGCAGCCACGGGTTGGTCGATCCGTGATTTCTAAGACGGCAGACCGCGATGCTTTGCTGCATGCGGAGGCCTGGCGTCGAGTGCCTGGCCCGGCCCTGGAGGGTGCCGGGCCCTCGGCGCCGGCCTGGCGACGAGGACTCCGCCCGCCAACCCCCGGCGCCGAGGGACCGGCGCCCTCCAGCTATTCCAGGATCCCTATGCCGTCGGGGAAGTTCAGCCCTTCATCCATGATTTCAGGCAGTTGCGGCACATCATTCACGAAGCGGATGCGTCGGACCTTGCCCAGGTTGCGGCCCGGGCCGACACCGCCCGGCCCCACCGACAGGCCGATGTCGGCGTAGTAGATGGTGCCGTCCGACGCCAACCCGATGCCCAGCGGGTGGCCGGTCGAGGCGGGCAGACCGGGGGCGGGCGGCCGCAGCACTTCGCGGACGAACTGTCCGTCGGCATCGTATTCGGCGATGACGCCGTTCAGCACGCTGGCGACGTAGAAGTGGCCGTTGGGCCGGATGACCACGCCGCTCGGGGTGACGATGCTTTCGCTGCCGGCGGCGGCGATGAACAACTCCCTGGTGATCCGCCCCTCATCGGCCAGCGGCTTGCCGGTTCCGTCGAGCCGCCCGCAGCCGCCCGCGGCGGTATCCGAGGTCGGAATGTCGCCGAGGATGCGATAGACGCCGCCCGGCCCGCGCGAGCTGCTGATGAAGATGCGGTCCTGCCCGTCGATGGCGATCTGCTGGGCGGTCGGGATGGTCACGTCGAGCTTGCAGTAGTGCTGTTCGGTGCCTTCGAACGGCGGGAACCAGACGATCAGTTGGCCGTTGCCGGAGCCCGTCGACTGATTGCCAACGTCGCCGGTCAGCAGGCGGCCGTCGCTGAGAAAGCCGCAGCCGTAGTTCTCGGCTCCGTCGTCGGTGGTCTGGTAGGTCGGCTTGAGCTTGCCGATCTGCATCGCGCTGAAGCCGCCCACCATGTCGCCGCTGAGCTCGAACAGCCCCCAGCCGGCGCCTTCGTGTCCGGTGCCCTGGTTGGTGTCCTCGCCGGCGATGAAGCGGCGGCCGCCGGCCGGACCGCGGGTGAAGCAGATCTGGCCGTTGATGTCGCGGCCATTGGGGTCGCGCGCGGCGTTCTCGATCACCGTCTGCTTGGGGAAGCCGTCGCTCGGCTGATAGGCGTTGAGGCGGTTGTTCTCGCCGCCGAAGACGATGCCGGCCGTGGTGGCGGCGACCGTGCAGCCCTCCAGCGCATCGCCGACGGCGGCGATCAGCTCCGGCATGTCGACCGCGCTGCTGCCGTTGCCGTCGAACGCCGGGCAGGCCGCCAGTTCCGCCGCGCCGAGCGCGATCTTCACGCCGAGGATCAACTCGCCGATGCCGACCTCGCCGTCGGCGTTGCAATCGCCGACGCACGTCGCGCGCGCCGCTCCCGCCGCCATGACCAGCAGCGCCGCGGCGCACCACGTGCGCATGTTCCCCCAAAGCCGGCGTCGACGCATGCCCCCTCCTCGCTGTGTGTGTCCCTTCACACAAGCACGCCAAGAACGTTCCAGGCAACGAGAAAAGCGGCGCGACGCCTGTCTGAGCGGTCAGCGCCATGCGCCGGCGCGTAGGCGCTGCGCTACGACGAGGCGATCCCCCGGATCACCGTGTGCAGGATGCCGCCGTTGCGGTAGTAGTCGACCTCGACGTTCGAATCGATGCGCACGATCGCCTCGAAGGTGAGCGTGCTGCCGTCGGGGCGCGTGGCGCTGACGCTGACGCGCTGCAGCGGGGTGAGCGTCGCCAGCCCGCCGATGGCGAACACCTCGTCGCCCTGCAGGCCGAGCGTCTCGCGCGTCTCGCCTGGAACGAACTGCAGCGGCAGCACGCCCATGCCGACCAGGTTGCTGCGGTGGATGCGCTCGTAGCTCTCGGCGATCACCGCGCGCACGCCGAGCAGCGTCGTGCCTTTCGCCGCCCAGTCGCGCGAGCTGCCGGTGCCGTATTCCTTGCCGGCGACGACCACCAGCGGCACGTCCTCCGACTGGTACTGCATCGCCGCCTCGTAGATCGACAGCTGCGCGCCGTCGGGGAAGTGGCGCGTCCAGCCGCCCTCGACCCCGGGCACGATCAGGTTGCGCAGGCGGATGTTGGCGAAGGTGCCGCGCATCATCACCTCGTGGTTGCCGCGCCGCGCGCCGTAGGAGTTGAACTCGGCCGGCGGCACCCCCTGGGCGATCAGGTAGCGGCCCGCCGGCGTATCGGCGGGGATCGAGCCGGCGGGCGAGATGTGGTCGGTGGTGACCGAATCACCCAGCACCGCCAGCGCGCGCGCGCCGCTGATGTCGTGCAGCGCCGGCAGCGCGCGCGTCATGGTGGCGAAGAACGGCGGCGCCTTGATGTAGGTCGAGTCGTCGGCCCACGTGTACTGCTCGCCCGACGGCGCCGGCAGCGTCTGCCAGCGCTCGTCGCCGCTGAAGACGTTGGCGTACTGGGTGCGGAACAGCTCCGGCTTCACCGTGCTGCCGACCGCCGCCGCGATCTCCTCGGCGCTCGGCCAGATGTCGCGCAGGTACACCGGACGCCCGTCGCTGCCGACGCCGAGCGGCTCGCGCTCCATGTCGATGTCGACCGTGCCGGCCAGCGCATACGCCACCACCAGCGGCGGCGAGGCGAGATAGTTGGCCAGCGTCAGCGGGTTGATGCGCCCCTCGAAGTTGCGATTGCCGCTCAGCACGGCGGCCGCGACCAGGTTGCTCTGCTTGATCGCCTCGCCGATGGCCGGCGCCAGCGGGCCGCTGTTGCCGATGCAGGTGGTGCAGCCGTAGCCGACGATATGGAAGCGCAGCGCCTCGAGCGCCGGCAGCACCCCGGCGTTGCGCAGGTAGTCGTTGACCACCTTCGAGCCCGGCGCCAGGCTGGTCTTCACCCACGGCCGCGTGCGCAGGCCGCGCTCGACCGCCTTCTTGGCCAGGAGGCCCGCACCGAGCATGACCGACGGGTTCGAGGTGTTGGTGCAGCTGGTGATCGCCGCGATGACCACGGCGCCGTGCGTGACGGAGAAGGCGTCGCCGTTGTTCTGCACGGCGACGGCGTACGCCTTGTACAGATCGCGGCGCTCGGGCAGCAGCGCCGGCGCGGCGCTGCTCAGCCCCTCGCCGGCCTCGAGCGCCGGGGCCGCCCCGACGTCACGCTTGTAGGCCGTCTCCAGCGCCGCGCGGAAGCCGCTCTTCATCTGCCGCAGCGGCACGCGATCCTGCGGCCGCTTGGGGCCGGCCAGGCTGGGCTCGACGCTGGAGAGGTCGAGGGTGAGCTGCGAGCTGAAGACCGGATCGGGCGTGGCGGCGGTGCGGAAGAGCCCCTGCGCCTTGCAGTACGCTTCGACCAGCGCCACCTGCGCGTCGCTGCGGCCGGACAGGCGCAGGTACTCGAGGGTGCGGTCGTCGACCGGGAAGAAGCCCATCGTGGCGCCATACTCCGGCGCCATGTTGGCGATGGTGGCGCGGTCGGCGAGGCTCAGTTGGGCGAGCGACGGGCCGTAGAACTCGACGAACTTCTCCACCACACCGTGCGCGCGCAGGATCTGCGTCACGGTGAGCACCACGTCGGTGGCGGTGGCGCCGGGGCGCAGCGCGCCGACCAGTTTGAAGCCGACCACCTGCGGCGCCAGCATGTAGTACGGCTGGCCGAGCATCACCGCCTCGGCCTCGATGCCACCGACACCCCAGCCGACGACACCAAGACCGTTGATCATCGTGGTGTGCGAGTCGGTGCCGACGCAGGTATCGGG
>JBOHWA010000011.1:0-1588 GCA_050735855.1 Binatia bacterium | reverse complement strand
TACTCGACCAGTGCCGACCAGAACGCCTCGACCTCATCGACCGACCATTGCCACAGCGCGGCGTAATCCGCGAAGTGCAGGCCCTTTTGGGCGCGCAGCCATTCGGTGAAATGCGTGACGCGCGCGCGCGAGACGCGCTGCGGCGACGGGCGCCAGATCACCTCGGCAACTTCGGCGTGGCTCATGAACAGGTCCTGGTTGGATGGGGCTCGGCCAGGCGCACGACGCGCTCGCTCACCAGCCGCGCCACTTCGGCGGCGTCGCAGCCGAGTTCGCGCAGCAGCGCCTCGCTGTGCTCGCCGGCGCGCGGTGGCGGCGCCATCGCATCGGGGCTCAGCATGCCCTCACTCAGACGCGAAGGAAACGGGATCAGCGGCAGGCCTGGCAGCGCCGGGTGCGCGACGAAGCGCCCCGCGAGGATCGGATCGGCCATGGCCTCGGACACGGTGTTCACCGGGCCGCTGGGAATGTCGGCGGCCGCGAAGACATCGACCCAGTGAGCAGCCGGACGGGTGGCGAAGATCGTTTTCAGTTCCACCGCCATCTCGGGCCGACGCGCGACGCGGTCGGCGTTGGTCGCATAGCGCGGATCGTCGACCCACGCCGGCCGGTCGATCGCCTCGCAGAAACGCCGAAAGGCACCGTCGCTGATCACCGAAACGCTGAACCAGCGGCCGTCACCGGCACGGAAGTGCCGGCTCGGCGCGGCGATCGGCAGGTTGATGGCGCGCGCCGGCTCGCGGTGCTCGACCGCATGCTCGCCTACCTTGGCGGCCATCAGGTTGAACATCGTGTCGATCAGCGCGGTCTCGACCGCCTGGCCGCGGCCGGTCTGGCGCCAGTGCATCACCGCCGCGAGGATGCCGAAGGCGCCGCACATGCCGCAGGCAACATCGACGAGCGGCAGGCCCATGCGGATCGGATCGTCGCCCTCGTCGCCGCTGGCGTAGAAGCCGCCCGCCATGCCCTGCACCACGCTGTCGACCGCAGGGCGCAGGCGGTATGCGCCGCGCTGGCCGAAGGCCGTGACGGCGGCGTAGACGATCTCGGGATGGGTCGCCCGGACCGCGTCGTAGGTCAACGCGTACTTCTCGGCGAAGTCGGGGCGGAAGTTGTGCACGACCACCTGCGAACGTGCGATCAGGCGGTCGAGAATGGCACGGCCGGCGGGCTTGCGCACATCGAGCGCGAGCGATTCCTTGCCGCGATTGCAGGACATGTAGGTGACGCTCGAATCGCCGTAGAACGGCGGCCCCAGGTGGCGCCCGTCTTCACCCGCCAGCGCCTCGACCTTGATGACGCGCGCGCCCAGATCGGCCAGCGCCATCGCCGCATACGGCCCGGCGATCAGGCGCGACAGGTCGACGACCGTGATCCCGTCGAGTACGCCTGCCATCTCGAGGCCCGACGGGCTACTTGGCGCCGCGCGCCCGGGTGCGGAACGCGGCGATGCCGGCGCGGTGCTCGGGCGTGTCTTCGAGCACGGCCATGTGCGACGACACCATGTCAAGGTGGGTGGCGAGCGCCATCGTCTGGCTCTGGTAGACCGCGCGCCGGAAGAAACGAATCGCCTGCTGCGGCTTGGACG
>JBOHWA010000010.1:0-1660 GCA_050735855.1 Binatia bacterium | reverse complement strand
ACCCCCGGCGCCGAGGGACCGGCGCCCTCCAGCGTGTCCATGCCATGCAGTCGCCCCCTTGCTTGACTTCGCGCGCCCGGCATCGAAGCTTAGCCCGGCATCTATGATCATCGATCTGCACGCCCACTCCGACGCCTCCGAGGACAGCCGCGCGCCGCTCGAGACGTATCTCAAATGGTTGCAGCGCAAGCGCGACCTGTTGCCGATCGACGGCATCGTGCTCACCGAGCATCGGCAGTGGGACGCGACCGCCGACTACCGCGCCCTCGAGGATCGCTACGGCATCCTCATCATGCGCGGCGCCGAGGTGGAGACCGACTACGGCCACGTGCTGATCTACGGGGTCACCGAGGAGATGACGCGGCGCTTCGACTTCACCAACGTGCGCCTCCCGGCGCAGGACGTGGTGAGCGAGGTCGGGCGCATGGGCGGCGTCGCCGCCCCGTGTCATCCCGGCCGGCCGACCATCGGGCTGTGCGAGCACTACGCGACCAAGCCGCCGCTCGAGGGCGTCGTCGCGGTCGAGGCGCTCAACGGCGGCAGCCGCAAGGGCGAGAACGAGCGCGTGCAGGCGGTCATCGATCGATACGGCTACGGCGCCTTCGGCGGCAGCGATGCCCACCTGGTCAGCCTGATCGGCATCTGCGCGACGGAGTTCGATACCGACCTGCGCACCACCGACGACCTGGTCGACGCCCTCAAGGGCGGCGGCTACCGTCCGCTCGACTTTCGCGAGCAGGTGCGGGCGGCGCGAGGCTGAGATGACCCTCGACGTCGACCGCTCGATCATCGGCCAGGAGTTCGACCACACCGTCTTCGCGGCGGTCACCGAGGCGCAGATCCTCGCCTACGCCGCCGCCTACGGCGAGACCGACCCGCTGTACACCGATCCGGTCGCAGCCGGGCGCGGGCCGCACGGCGCGCTGGTCGGCCCGCCGACCTTCTGCCTGCGCCTGCGCGGCCAGCACTTCATGCCGCGCGAGATGCCGCGCAACCTCGGGCGCAGCGGCTTCGACGCCGGCAAGGACATCGAGATCGGCGTCGCGGTGCGCGCCGGCGACGTGCTGACCTCGTCGAGCACCGTCCACGATCTCTACGAGAAGACCGGCCGCACCGGTCGCATGGTCTTCATCGTCTTCCGCACCACGGTCACCAACCAGCGCGGCGAAACGGCCGCGGTGATCGATCAGAAGATGATGTTCCGATGACGACGCGGCTGTCGTTCGATTCCGTCGAGGTGGGCGACGACCTGCCGGCGCTGCGCCTGACGCTCAGCAACGAGCAGGTGCGTGCCTACGCCGAGGCGGCCGACATGCCCGGCGGGCGATTCCTGAGCGACGCAGCCGCGCAGGCGGAGGGGCTGCCGGGGCAGATCGTGCCGGGCAACCTGAGCCTGGCGCTGTTCTCACGCCTGCTCGGGGCGTGGGGAGCCGGGGCACGCCTGAAGCGGTTGAGCGCCACCTTCCGCGCCCTGGTGCGGCCCAACGTGCCGCTGGTGCTGAATGCCGTGGTGGTCGAGAAGCATCTCAGCGATCACGGCAACTTCGTCGAGTGCGATCTGGTGCTCGAGAACGCCGACGGCGACCGCCTGGTCACCGGCACCGCCACCGTGGAGCTGACCTGACCTGGAGGGCGCCGGGCCCTCGGCGCCGTGCGCGCG
>JBOHWA010000009.1:0-2955 GCA_050735855.1 Binatia bacterium | reverse complement strand
GCGCAGCGCTCCGCGCCGCGTGCGGGCGGGCCGCCCGCGCTCCCAGCGGTGAGCGCGCTACCACGACCCGCCGGCAGCGCCCGGTCGGCCCCCGCGCCGCTCGTCCCGTGCCCGAATAAGACGGATCAGGCTCAACCCCAGCCCTAGCCCTAGCCCTAGCCCTAGCCCTGATCAGACGGCTCCGGCTCCACCCCCGCCGCTTTCTCCGCCCCACCCCCCGCGCTATACCTGACGAGCGATGTTCACCACCTTCAAATCGCCGCCGAAACGGCCGCGGCAGATCAGCCCGATCGAAGACGCGATCGCGGACATCAAAGCCGGCAAGATGGTCATCCTGATGGATGACGAGCAGCGCGAGAACGAGGGCGACCTCTGCATGGCGGCGAGCAAGGCGACGCCCGCCGCGATCAACTTCATGGCCAAGTACGGCCGCGGCCTGATCTGCCTGGCGCTGACCGAGGAGCGCATCGGCGAGCTCGGCCTGCCGATGATGGTGACCCACAACCGCGCCCCGCTGGGCACCGCGTTCACCGTCTCGATCGATGCCCGGCACGGCATCACCCACGGGGTGTCGGCCCACGACCGCGCGGTGACGATCCAGGCCGTCATGCAGCCCGAGACGCGGCCCGAGCACTTCGTCACCCCCGGGCACGTCTTCCCGTTGCGTGCCAAGCGCGGCGGCGTCCTGGTGCGCACCGGTCAGACCGAGGGCGGTGTGGACCTGTCACGCCTCGCCGGCCTGCCGCCCGCCTCGGTGATTTGCGAGATCATGAACGAGGACGGCAGCATGGCGCGCCTGCCCGACCTCGAGCGCTTCGCCGCGCGGCACGGGCTGAAGATCTGCACCATCGCCGACCTGATCCAGTACCGCCTGCGCTGCGATTCGCTGGTCCGCCGGGTCGCCGAAGCCGTGGTGCCGACGCGCTTCGGCGGCGAGTTCAAGGCCTACGTGTACCGCACCGACGTCGACGACGGCGAGCACCTGGTGCTGGTGCGCGGCGAGATCACGCCGGACGAGCCGATCCTGGTGCGCACGCACGCCGAGTATCTCCCCGGCGATGTCTTCGGCTCGGTCGATCGCGATACCTCGGCGCTGCTGCGCCGCTCGATGGAGCTGATCGCCAAGGAGGGCCGCGGCGTCATCCTCTATCTGCGCCGCGAGGCGCAGGGGGTCGAGCTGGTCGACCAGAGCCGCCCGCGCGAGACGGCGCGCAAACCGAGCACCGAGTCGCGCAACCGCGTCACCGACTTTCGCGAGTACGGCATCGGCGCGCAGATCCTGCGCGACGTGGGCCTGGGCAAGATCCGCCTGATCACCAACTACCCGCGCCGCATGGTCAGCCTGCCGGGCTACGGCCTCGAGATCGTCGAGTGCGTGCCGATCAAGCTGCCGGCGCCGCGCGCCGCGCCGCCGCGCCGTCCGCTGCCGAAGGCGGTGGGTGCCCGCCGCGGTCACTCGAAGAGGGCGGCGACGCGCTCCAGCTCGAAGCTGTAGATCGCCCCGCCCATGAAGCCGTACTTCGCCGCGGCGCTGGCCAGACCGCCCGTGGCGCCGGCGTAGAGCGTCCAGCCGCCGTACATCACCTGGGCGCCGCCGCGTATCGCGGCCGCATCGTTGTCGAAGCGCGAGCCGGTGTCGCCGGCCACCTCGAGCAGGCCGCGCACGCCCCACTGGTCGTCGGTCTCGGCGCCGAGCGTCGGCGAGACCAGCGCGATGGCGTAAGTGAACAGATCGTCCTGACCATCGCCGTCACCCGGATTGCCGAGGATGGCGAGGCCGAGATTGAGATGCGCGCTGCAGCCGGCGAACTCCTTCGATGCCAACGCCTGGATGGCGAAGTCGGTCTCGTCGGTGCCGAGCCGATCGTCCTTGTTGCCGTTGGGGAGCTTGACGCCGAAGCGCAGGCCGGCGGCGGGAATCCATGTGCGCTCCTCGACGATGTACACCTTGGTGAACAGCCGCGCGTCGCCGCCGCCGTAGACGCTGTTGTGGCCGTCGGTGGTCTGCTCGTCGAGATCGATGAACTCGTAGCTGGCCTGGATCTCGACCATGCTGCCGGCGGCGATGCGAAAGCCGATCTCGGGCACGCTGGTCATGTTCTGCGACTTGATGTAGCCCGAGGGCGTGAACGGCGGGTAGCGGCGGTCGCGAAAGTAGCTGGCGCCGAGGGCGATCTGCGCCGTGCCGGAATCGATCGTCTGGGCCGTTTCACTGACCAGCGGCGCCAGCCATTCGGCTCGCGCCGGGCGGGCGGCGCCACAGAGGAGTGCCACCGCGAGCCACGTCGCGCAGCGAATGACGGTATGAGAATGCATTGGATGTCGCGCGGTTATATGCGCTGCAAGCTGATTTGCAACCGCCCCGACCCTATGCGAGCATCCCCGAGCATCATGCGTCGACGGTTTGCGTGTCTTCCCCTGATGCTCGCAGCGCTGGTCCTGATGCTCGCCGCGCTGACCGCGCCGGCAGCGGCGTCGGCGGCGGCGCCGCCCAAGGTGACGCTGGAGATGGCGCCCGACGGGACCAGCGTGGCGCGCGGTGGCGCGCTCGGGCTCGAGGTGTTCGCCGTCGTGGCGCGCGGCTGGCACATCAACGCGCACAAGCCGACCGAGTCGTTTCTCGTCCCGACGGTCCTCACCCTCACCACGTCTGACGGCGTGATCGTCGACGCGCTCAACTACCCGCAACCCGGCAAGCACACGTTTGCCTTCGCCGCCGGCAAGGAGCTGCTGGTGTACGCGGGCAAGATCGGCATCAGCACGGCGTTGCATGTACCGGCCGATTTCTCTGCCGATCGCGTCACCGTCGTCGCCTCGCTGCGCTATCAGGCGTGCGACGACGAGACCTGCCTGCCGCCCGCGACCGTCACGGCCGAGCTCGAGGTGAGCGTCGGCGAGCGCGCCGCGGCGGGCGAGACCGGCGTCGATGCGGCGCCCGCGGCGGCCGCGCCGGAC
>JBOHWA010000008.1:0-2399 GCA_050735855.1 Binatia bacterium | reverse complement strand
GTCGAACACCGTGCGCCAGCAGCCGGCTGCCTAGTCCCCGCGCTGGCGTGGCGGCCCGGAGGGGGCGGCCACGCCGGCGCGGGCAGGCCCGCGCCACATACGCGCGGGGGAGGGTTGTGCGCCGCGTGCGTCAGGCGAGCTGGCGCTCTTCCTGCACCGCCAGCCAGTCCAGGCGAACCAGCTCGGCGAGTGTCTGCACTTCGAGCTTCTGCATCAGCCGGGCGCGGTGCGATTCGACCGTCTTCTGACTGATGCCGAGCTCGTAGGCGACGACCTTGTTGGCCTTGCCAGCCACCACGCCCGACATCACCTCGCGTTCGCGCGGGGTGAGCCGGCCGACGCGCGAGCTGACCCAGGCGCGCTCCGCATGACGGCGCCGGCGGTCGGCGTCGAGCTCGATCGCGCGCGCGACGCTGGCCTGCAGCTGCTCCTCGGCAAAAGGCTTCTCGAAGAAGTCGAAGGCGCCGCGCTGCAGCGCCCGCACGGCGATCGCCACCTCGCTGTAGCCGGTCAGCATGATCACCGGCAGGGTGATGCCGCGGCGAATCATCTCGTCCTGCAGCGCCAGCCCGCTGATGCCGGGCAACCGCACATCGAGCAGCGCGCACCCGCCGCGCCCGTGCCGATAGCCCTGCAGGAACGCCTCGGCCGAGCCGAACTCGTCGACCGCCCAGCCGGCGGATTCGAGCAGCCAGCCCAACGAGCGGCGCGCGCTGACATCGTCGTCGACCACGAATACCGTCGCTTCCTGTCCGCTTGCGGTGTCGTCCATGGAGCCTCCCTTGTCTGCTTCCCCGGAGACGGCAGACTCCAAGCGGCGTGCCATGAGAGAGGCCGCGATGCCTGCAACACGATTGTAAACAATTGGCTGTATCAGAATGTGGACAGAGCTCCGGAACGTTGGACCGCTCGTGACATAAAGTATCGACAAATCGACTGAAATCGTGAATGTAAGCTAAAAGCTACAACATTCATGGAGTTTACAGCCGAGGGGTGGTGGTGATGCCGAGCAGGGGTGATCTCGAGGCGGTCGAAACGGCGCGGACGAAGGCGGACGAGGATCGGCTGCGGTTGGACATTCGCCAGCGTGCCGAGCTGTACGAGATCAGTCGCACGTTCAGCGAGCTGATCGAGCTGGACGAGTTGCTGCCGGTGGTGATCGCGCAGACCAAACGCGCCTTCGCGGTGGACAGCAGTGCGATCATGTTGCTCGATCGGGACAGCGACGAGCTCTACTTCCCGTACATCGCCGATCTCACGCCGGACGTCGAGCAGCGCTTCGCCGCGGTGCGGCTGCCGGCCGATCGTGGCATCGCCGGCTGGGTGATGCAGCACGGCGAGGTGCAGCACGTGCCGGACGTCGCCAGCGATCCGCGCTGGTATCGGCACGTCGACGGCCACACCGGCATGTCGACGCACTCCCTGTTGTGCGCGCCGCTGCGCACCCGCGAGGGCACGATCGGGGTGATCTCGTTGCGCAACAAGGTCGGCGGGGACTTCACCGCCGCGGACTGCGAGCTGATCGGGGCGCTGGCCGAGAACATCGCCGTGGCGATCGACAACGCCCGGCGGCTCGGCAGCGCGCGCCAGTCGGCCGACCGGCTGCGCGACGAGGTCGATCTGTTACACCGCCAGGTGGCGCGCGGCACTGGCTTCGGCGAGATCGTCGGCGCCAGTCCGGCGATGCAGCGAGTCTTCCATCTGGTGGAGAGCGCCGCCGGGGCGCCGGTGACGGTGCTGATCAGCGGCGAGACCGGTACCGGCAAGGAGCTGATCGCGCGTGCGCTGCATTACCACGGGCCGCGCCGGCAGCGGCCCTTCGTCGCCGTCAACTGCGGCGCGCTGGTCGAGTCGCTGCTGGAGAGCGAGCTGTTCGGGCACCTGAAGGGGGCCTTCACCGGGGCGCAGGCGGACAAGAAGGGCCTCTTCGAGGTGGCCGACGGCGGCACGATCTTCCTCGACGAGGTCGGCGACATGCCGCTGAGCATGCAGGTGAAGCTGCTGCGCGTCCTGCAGGAGGGCGAGATCCTGCCGGTCGGCGCGACCGCGGCGCGGCCGGTCGACGTGCGCGTCATCTCGGCCAGCAACCGCGACCTGGCCAGCGTCACGCGCGCCGGCGGCTTCCGCGAGGACCTCTACTTCCGCCTCAGCGCCTTCCCGATCGCGCTGCCGCCGCTGCGCGACCGGCGCGAGGACATCCCACTGCTGGTGGCGCGCCTGCTCGAGCGCACCACGCAGCGCTTCGCCAAGACGATCGAGCGCTGCAGCCCGCGCGCCCTGGACCTGTTGCTGGCCTACGCCTGGCCCGGCAACGTGCGCGAGCTGCAGAATGAGATCGAGCGGGCGGTGGCGCTGGCGCCCGCCGGCGGCGCCATCGAGCCCGCCGATCTGTCGGACCG
>JBOHWA010000007.1:0-10038 GCA_050735855.1 Binatia bacterium | reverse complement strand
CTTCTGCAACGCTTGTCGCAGAAGTGCTAGATTTCGAGCGCGCGGCCGCTCGTTCAGGGTCAAAACCCTCGCCGTCGGGACGCCGACGGCGAGTTGGCCCGCTCATTGCATTGGCCACAAGGACAATGCCAGCGAAGGAAACAGAGCCTTCGTTGTCCTCCAGTGAGATGGGTGGGAAGGCAACTTCCGGACGTGCTTCCTCCCCCCCCGCGCGACCCTCGCCCCCCCGAGCGCCCGTCTCACCCTCCCTCCCGCGGCCGGTCCGTCTGGACCAGGACAGGGAAGGCAGTTGGCGCGAACGGATTGAAGAGGTCCTGCGCACCTCACAGTACGTCGACTACGTATACCTGATCGGCCTGGTTGCCGTGGTGGCGCTGGCCGCCTACATCCTCGCCTTCGGCTGAGCGACTGCCGGATCTGTGGGAGGGCGATCCAAGCGCGGGTCGGCGGGAACCGGTCTACCAGGAGATCTCTGCGGCGATCGGAGTGGCGCCGCGGGCCAGAAGTCGGATCAACCAGGCTGCCCAGTACTTGCGCCGTATCCTGGCCAGCACATCCTGCACCCTGGCCGGATCGGTCACCGGCGTGGCGCGGGCGCTGATCGCACCGCCGCCGAAGTCGACGGTCACCTCTGGGTTGGCCAGCAGGTTGCGGTACCAGTGCGACGGCGCTCGGACCGTGTGCTGCACGAGGATGCTCGTCGGACCGTCAGCGACGAACCAGATGGTCACCGTCCGCTCGGCGCCCGACTTGCGGCCGCGCGTCGTCAGCCGCACGGTCTTGGCGTTGGCAAACTCGGGCGGACTCATATCGGCGCCTGTTTCTCCATGCCATGGCCGGCGTGGCGGGGCACGGGGTGACCTTCCCCTGTCCTCCCTTGTGCGTCAAGGCGTTGCGGCCTGTCGTCGGCGTACAGACGGCGTCGACCACGGCGCGCGGATGATCGGCGCCCGCCGCCAACCATGGCAGCGGGACGCGCGATCGTCCTCGTCACTGGTAGAGGGGGAACTGCCGCGGGCCGACGACATCGACCGGCAAGCCGCTCGGCACCGTCGCCGGAGCAAGCGACGCCGTGTCGAGCATGCGCGGATCGGTCAGCGTCTTGAGGAACTCGATGACGTCGCCGATCTCGGCCTCGCTCAGCTTGATCTGCCTCTGGCCGGGACCGGCACCGAGAACCACCGGGTTGCCCTCTTCGTCGAACACCGGCCCCGCAGGATTGAGGCCGAACGCCTGCATGTCGGGCTCGATCTGCGACAGATCGTAGGAAGCATATGCTGCGGCCGGGTCCAGGTGGTGGCGAATCGCGTCCGCGAGGGTCGTGTAGGCGCCGTTGTGCATGTACGGCGACGTCAGCGCGACACCGCGCAAAGGGGCCGTGCGGAACTTGAAGCGGTCCTCGCGGTTGGTGGTGATCTCTTCGAGACCGAAATCCCAGTTCGTCAGCCCCTGATAGTCGGGATGGCCCGACAGGCGGCCGGTACCCGGTCCGACCTGCGGCACGCCGATGTTGTAATTCTCGAAGTCACTGAAGAGATCGCCCTCGTGGCAGGACGAGCAGCGATCGCCTTCGTAGAACAGCACCGCGCCGCGCTTCGCGGCTTCGTTGATGGCTTCACGGTCGCCCTGGACGTAGCGATCCCAGGGCGCATCGGTCATGACGAGTGATTCAATGAAGTGGCCCAGGGCGTCCGCGACGGCCAGATACGGCAGGTCGTCGTCCACCCCGACTTCAGGATCGAGATCGGAGAGTCTCAGATCAGGGCGATCGGCCGGATAGGCTTCCTCGAACAGCGCCCGGTAGGCGGGCATGAAGTCGAGGCGGCTCGCCAGCCCCTCGCGCGCTTCGTCGTTCAGGTGGTCGGGGTCTTCCGGGACGCCCGTGAAGTCGGGGAAGTCGCCCGTCATCTCGACAATCTCAGTGACTGGAATGTGCGCCTGGGCGGTCAGCAGCGAGCGGACATACAAATCGCCTTCCGGCAGCGGAGAGAGACGGAAGCCCTGGCTCGCATCACATTCGTTGACGTCGGTCGAGTGCTGGTCGTTGAAGCGAAAGCGGCCGTTCCACATCTGGCGGGGGTAGAGCGCCGAGTCGATCAGCGTTGGCGAGTTGCGACTGTTGAGCGGCGAGGTGCGCTCAGGGCCAACGACATTGCCACCGGTGCCGTCCTCGGGCGCGTCGTGACAGGTGATGCTGATTTCCGGCACCAGGTCGCAGAACACGCCGCGCGCGATGTTGCGCGCGTCGGTGAACTGAAAGGCCGCATGGTGGCAGGTGCCACACGAGGTCTGCTCGACACCGCTGAGCACGCGATCGAAGAACAAATTGCGGCCCAGCTCAACGCGCAGTTCGCGGACCTCGCGCTGCGCGGCGGTGTAGTCGGGCTCCCTGAGTGTCGGATTGCCCTTCAGGCCCTCCGTCGCGATCAGGCGGGTCAGCTTGCTGTCGAGCGATTGGGACCCGGAGCCGCCACTCGAGCCGCCACCGCAGCCAACCACGGCGGCGCTGACCAGCGCCGCGAGCGCGGCGTAGGTGATCGCCTTCATGCGCCTCTCCTCCATACTCAGGTCAGTGCTATCGCATGCGACCAAGTGAGTAAAGATTGCTCCGGCGCCTGGCATTCATTGACCGGCGGCGGTCGGCGGCGCCTTCTCCATCAGGTGGTCGGCGTGGCGGTGGAGCAGCCGCCAGGCGCCGCCCTGCCAGCGGAAGACCATGGTGACGCGCAGGTCCATGCGCACCGGGCGCGGCGTGTTCGTCAGCTGCGCTTCGATGCGCTCGAACTGGACGCAGAAGGCGATCGCGTCGCCGGCGCCGCTGGCCAGCAGCTCGTAGTCGCAGCGCCCGCTGGCGAACGACTGGGCGACCCAGTCGAGGCGCGGCTCGATCGCCGACCAGCCGCGCTCGTGGCCGCCGAAGCCGCCGAACAGGGTCGCCTCCTCGCTGTGCGAGAAGCAGGCCTTCAGCGCGGCGCTCTGGCCGGCGAGCAACGCATCATTGGCGCGGTTGCACTCGGCCAGCGCCGCGGCGAAGCGCTCGTGCGGCGCGGCGACGGTCATGCGCTCCCCGCCTGCGGCTGCAGCCGTGAATCGTTGACGACGATCGCCGAGGCCGCCTGGCGCGGCTGGTCGCGCGCCAAGTGGATCTCCTGGGCCGGGAAGTAGATCGTGCGGTAGGCCGCGATCGTCTCCGCCTGCGGCAGCCCCTCCTGGCCGCGCGCCAGGGCGCGTTCCAGGGCGGTGTCGAAGCTGCAGTCGATCCAGACGGCGACGTCGTAGTGGTGCACGAACGCGCGCTTGAGCAGGTAGATGCCCTCCAGCACGATCACGTCGATGTCCTCGAAGGCGGATGTCTGGCGGCGGAAGCTGGTCGCGGTCTCCTCGGCGAAGTCGAACTCGACGCGCAGCGAGCGGCGCTGGCGCAGCGGCAGCACGAGCTCGGCGAAGAGCGCATCGAAGCGGATCGCGTGCTGGTAGAAATGCGCGGCGGGATCGGTGCGGCTGAAGCGCACGGCGGGCAGGTTGAGCCAGCCGTCGATGTTGATCGGCGCCACCCGCAGCCCGCCGGCCTGCAGCGCCTCGACCAGGCGCGCCGCCAGGTAGCCCTTGCCGCAGCCATCGATGCCGGTCAGCGCCGCCAGCACGCTGCGCGAGGTGGGCACCGCCTGGCGGGCGGCGAGAATCCGTCCGACCACCGGCACGAGCCTCGCTGCGGCGGTGGCGGCGGTCACCGGCCGAGGATCCGCTTCGAGCGGATGTGCATCTCGGCATCGAGGTCGTACACGATCGGCACCCCGGTGGGGATGTTGAGCTCCATCACCTGCTCCTTGGTGAGCTGGTCGAGGTGCATGACGATGGAGCGCAGCGAGTTGCCGTGCGCGGCGACCAGCACGTGCTGACCGGCCCTGATCTCGGGTACGATGACGCGGTCGAAGTACGGCAGCGTGCGCGCCGCAGTGTCCTTGAGGCTCTCGCCGTTGGGCGGCGCGACATCGAAGCTGCGGCGCCAGATGTGCACCTGCTCGGCGCCGAACTTGGCCGCCGTCTCGGCCTTGTCGAGGCCCTGCAGGTCGCCGTAGTGGCGCTCGTTGAGCGCCTCGTCGCGCACCACCGGGATAGTGGTCAGGCCGATGGCGCGCAGGATGATGTCGAGCGTCTCGTTGGCGCGCTGCAGCGTCGACGTGTAGGCGATATCGAAATGCATGCCGCGCAACTGCTCGCCGGCGCGCGCCGCCTCCTGGCGGCCGGTGTCGGTGAGCGGAACGTCGACCCAGCCGGTGAAACGGTTCTCACGATTCCACTGCGACTCGCCATGGCGCACCAGGACCAGCAATGCCATCTTCCCTCCGCGCCCGCGTCCGCCCCGACGCGGCCGCCCTCACTCTTCGTCCGAGTCGTCGTCCAACAGGTAGGGGCGCCAGACGTGGCCGGTGTTCGGCGTCCACTCGTGGGTCAGGTACGGCTCCCACTCGGCGCTCGAATCGGGATCGATACCGCGCACCCGGTCGCGATTCTTGTACTCGTCCGGATCGCCCTGCGCGCGGTTCTCCAGGAACTCGCGCTCCTCGCGCGCCACTTCCTCGTACTCGCGCGCCTCCTGCCGTGGGCTGAGGCCCTCGTCGCCTTCACGCGCCTTCGCCGGCCGCTGCTTGACGCGCCGGCCGTAGGAATTGGCGCAGCGCACCACCCAGCGTTCGTCCACGTGGAGCTTTTCGGCCACCGCGGACGCGTCCGGTGTGCCAGCGCCGTCGTGGCCGGAGATGCGATGCAGCTGCCGCATGACCGTGGCGCAGTCGGGGCGCCCCTGACCGACGGCCGGCAGGGCGGCGGCCGACAGGAGGACGGCGACAGCCAGGGCGAGAACGAGGCGCATGGATCAGTCTTGGCATAGCAGCACGCGGCGAGAAACCCAATTCGACCCGACCGGCCTCGGCCGCCCACTTGGAGTGCCCGAAACTGCCTGATACATGGGCTGGATTGTTCGCACCGACACGGGAGCCAGCATGGCAGTGATCCGCAAGAAGACCGGCAACTTCCTCGAAGATTTCACCGTCGGCCAGGTCCTGCGCCACAAGGTGGGGAAGACCGTCACCGAGGGGTTGGTGAACGCCTTCACCGAGTTCTCGATGACCACCAACCCGCTGCACAAGAACCGCCGCTACGCCCGGGCGTACGGCTACCGCGACATGCTGCTGCCGCCGGGGCTGGTGATGGCGGTGGCGTTCAGCCAGAGCGTCGAGGACATCTCCGAGAACGCGCGCGTCAACCTGGAGTACATCGACATGCGCTTCGGCGCGCCGGTGTACATCGGCGACACGATCGAGAGCACCTCGGTGGTGCTCGGGCTGACGCCGTCCTCGCGCGACAAGAGCCTCGGCGTGGTGCACGTCCAGACCACCGGCCGCAACCAGCACGGCGACGTGGTGCTGACCTACGAGCGCAAGGTTCAGGTCTGGAAGCACGATCTGGAGGCCACCGTGGCCAAAGCGTCGACCGAGGCGACGCCGGTCGCCTGCACGCTGGAGCTGCCGGCCTACGACCCCGCCACCCCGTACGCCACCCTGCAGCACCTGAGCAACGCCGACACCTACTTCGAGGACTTCACCGCCGGCGACACCATCGAGCACTCGCGCGGCCGCACCATGACCAGCGAGCACATCGCCCTCACCGCCATGCTCGACAACACCTCGCAGGTGCACTGCAACCAGCACATGATCGACCAGAACCCCGAGCGCTACGTCGGCGGGCAGCTGATCATCTTCGGCGGCATCCCGTTCAACCTCTGTCTCGGGCTGTCGTGCCCCGACGTGGCCGACAATTCCCTCGGCGACATCGCCTACAAGACCGGCCGCCACAGCGCGCCATTGTTCGCCGGCGACACGGTCTTCGCCAGCACCGAGATCAGCGGCGCGCGCGACTACCCGGGACGGCCTGATCTGGGCGTGCTCGAGACCCTCCTGCGCGGCCACAAGTTCGCCACCAAGGACGGCCGGAGCGAGAAGATCGAAATCTTCTACCTGGAGCGGACGCTGGCGGTGAAGCGCCGCAGCCACTACGCCTGACACCCGCCAGGCGCGCCGGCGGGTCGACGCCAACTGCTACGTAATTTATCTACCCCGGTGCTCCGCGCCGCGCAGCCTGATAGTGGTTGGCGCAGAAGCCCTTGGCCACGTACGCGCGGCCGCATCCCTTGACCGAGCAGACGCGCTTCGGCGGCGGCTCGTTGCTCTTCGGGCGCTTCCAGCCTTTGAGATTGTCGATGGTCACGTCCAGCCCCTCGTTGAGGAGGGCGATGACGACCTCGGTCTTCGAGGCGCCAAGGTCCTTGGCGACCCGCTGGATGGCATCGCTGACATGGCTGGGGATCTTCACGTTCATCAGCTTGCTCGTGCCCTTGTCGCGTCGCCGCAAATCCATGAGTCGTAGATCCGAGCGCATATCCATGTCCTCCTCTCGCAGCATCCTGACGGCTTGTAGCCGGCTAGATGCAGCCCCTATTTTCGAAAGGTACCTGATTGTGGCACTTTCACAATCATACTTCAAAAAGGTTTCGTGAATTCGGTCTCTTCAGATTGGGACGCTGAGCGTCGAAAGCTTGCCGCTCGGATGGACGCTGGCGCGCTTTGAGGCTAACACGGCGGTCGATGCAGCCCGATGCCGTGCCCGCCTGGTGTCGCTGGCGCGCCGGATCCGGCCCGCTGCTGGTCGTCGCACCGCACGGCGGCCGCCGCGACGCCGTCGTCCGCCCGGGCCGCAAGGTCAACGATCTGCACACCGCCGACCTCGCCGACGAGCTGGCGCGGGCGCTCGATGCGTCGCTGGTGGTCAACCCCTCGCTCGATCGCAACCAGCTCGACCTCAACCGCATCTCCCAAGTCACGGCGCGCGCGCCGTGGTTCCTCGCCCTGCTCGAAACCCTGATTGAGCAGATCCTCGCCGGCCACCCCTGCGCCGAGCTGCTCTTCGTCCACGGCTGGAACGTCGTCCAACCGAAGTGCGACATCGGGGTGGGCCGCGCCCTGCACCACGAGGACGAGGCGACGGCCCACGCCGCCGACCTGACCGCGACGCCACACTACGTCGGCGACCGGCTCGCCCGCCTGCGCGCTGCGTGCGCGGCGCGCGGCATCCGCGCGACCTTCGGCGAGCGCTATCCGGCGCGCCATCCCAACAATCTGCTGCAACTGTTCCGCTGCCGCGGCGGACCGCCCGCTGCCAGCCCACGCCTCGCCGCATGGGCGGCCGAGGGACGACTCGCCGCCGTCCAGCTCGAGCTCGGCGTGCCGCTGCGCTGGCCCGGCCCATGGCGCGGCGAGCTGCTCGCCGCCGCGCAGGAGGCATTCGTGAAGGGCCGGGTGTCGGCACCCCGACCAACCATCCCGCTCGCCGCGCCCCCGCACCAGCCGGCCGGCCTGCAGTTCTACGATCCGACCGTCGAGGTCGGGCTCAGCATGCGCCTCGATGCGCCGTCACCGAGCGGCGTCGTCGGCGGCCGCCTGCTGCTGTTCCTCGGCCGCCGGCGCGTGGCGCTCTTCACCGGCGAGGATCGGCTCGCCCTCAGCGGCGGCGGGCCGTATGCCGAGTCGACCGCCGGCGGCACGCGCGTACGCTTCGACGGCAGCGCGCTCGCCACCGACGACGGCCAGCTCTACGTCGACCTCGAGCAGGCGTTCAGCGCCTCGCAGCTCTGTGCGGTGACGCTCGACCTGCGCTTCGCGCCGCACCTGGGCGCCGACTACGGCCACGTCCACGGCGAGCTCGTCGTCGATGGCGTCCGCCTCGCCATCGACACCCACGCCTTCGCCCGGCCGGCGATTCTCACCCCGACCAGCGGCGCCTGGACCACGTCCACCTCGCTCGCCGCCGCCTTCGGACCGCTCGCGGCGCTGCGCGTGCGCCAGGACTTCCCCGGCCGCGGAACCGTCGACTGGATCGCCCTGCGCGCCGGCCCGCCGCGCCCCCCCGGGCGCCTGACCATCGACTTCAGCGGCGATCGCCATACGCCGCGCCAGTTCGCCGTCGACCTCGGCGACGGCCACACGCTGTACGCCACGCCGCTCACCCACATGGCGATCACGCGCCCGCTGGCCCACCACCGCTACGCCCGCGTCAGCTTCGGCGTCGCACACTTCACCCACGCCATCCAGCGCGGCTTCGGCTTCTACGAATACGCCCGCGCGTTGGTATAGAAGATTCACCGCGGAGGCGCGGAGGCGCGGAGAGATTCCAGGCGAGCGCGATACGCTCGGCCTCAATCCCTCTGAGTCAGAGAACCTGCGGGAAACCGCGTCGGACTCTTCTCAAGTCGAAGGTCTCCGCGACTCCGCGTCTCCGCGTTGGAAGTTTCCTTTCCGGTCAGGCCGGCAAACCGGCGCTCTCGGGCGCGTCGAGCACCACCTGGGCGACCAGCTCGCGATTCCAGGTGGCGTCGCCGAACGTCACCTCGGAGCCCTTGGCGCGCTTGAAGTACAGGTGCATGTCGTGTTCCCAGGTGAAACCGATGCCGCCGTGGATCTGGATGCCCTCGGCGGAGACGAAGCGGTAGGCATCGGAACAGTAGGCCTTGGCCATGCACGCGGCGAGGTGGGCTTCGGGCACGTCGTTGGCCACCGCCCAGGCGGCGTAGTAGGTCGCCGACTTGGCGCTCTCCACCTGCACCATCATGTTGGCGCACTTGTGCTGGATGGCCTGGAAGCTGCCGATCGGCTTGCCGAACTGCTCGCGCACCTTGGCGTAGTCGACGCTCATCTCGAGCACCTTCTGCGCCCCGCCGCACATCTCGGCGCACAGCGCGACCTTGGCGCGGTCGATCAGGCGGACGAGCAGCGCCCAGCCCTTGCCGACCTCGCCGAGCACGGCGTCCTTGCCGACCGCGACGTTGTCGAACGTCACTTCGCAGAGCTTGCGGGTCTGATCCATCGTCTTGAGCAGGCGCACCGAGAGGCCCTTCGCCTTGGCATCGACGACGAACATGGTGATGCCGTCGGTGCCCTTGCCGCCGGTGCGCGCCGGCACGATGAGCAGGTCGGCGTTGTGCGCGTCGTGGACGAACAGCTTGGTGCCGCTCAGGCTGAACCCGGCCCCGGCCGTCTTGGCCGGCATGGCGATGCCCTCGGCGTCCCAGCGGCCGCTCTCTTCCACCTGCGCCAGGGTGGCGCGCAGCTTCCCTTCGGCGATCGCCGGCAGGTACTGCTGCTTCTGCTCGGTCGAGCCGCCGAGATCGATGGCGACGCCGCCGAGGATGGCGGTGGCGAAGAACGGGCCGGGCATGACGACTTTGCCCATCTCCTCGAGCACGACGACCATGTCGACCATGTTGAGGCCGGCGCCGCCGAACTCCTCGGGGATGATCAGGCTGGTCCAGCCGAGCGCGACCATCTTCTTCCACTGGTCGTCGGAGAAACCGCGCTCGTCCTCCATCATCAGGCGGACATAGGTCATCTCACACTCGGCCTCGAGGAAGCCCTTGACGCTCTGCCGCAGCATGTCCTGCTCTTCGCTGAATCCGAAATCCATCGTTCCTCCGCTCGTACCAATCTCAGTTCGAAAGAATCGTCACGCAGCCGACCGAGCCCGGCCCGCCTGCGCCGCCATCACCGTCGCCGGGAAGCCGGTGTAGGCGAAGTTCGGCTTCTGTACGGCTCGCCTGGGGTCACCGCCAGGCCGACGCCGCCCATCGACGGCTGGCCCCACTCCTTGCCGATCACGTCGCGCGGCAGCCGGTAGCGCGGGACGTAGCTTCCGAATCCGATGATGCCTGCCATGCCGGGACGATCCTCTGGAGTGCCGTGAGCGTGTATCGAGGGCGGAAAAGGAGAACCCCAAGGCGGCTACCACACCCCTCCAGGGGGGTCAAAGCGCACCGTCCCCCGGGCGCCACGACGACCCGTCGAGCACGGCAGCGCCATTTGGTTCTTCACCACAGAGGCACAGAGACATGGAGAGAGAAGGCGGGGACGGATCCCACGCACCCTTCCTGAACCTCATCGTTGATGAACTTGGGTCGGAGGCTCGTCGCCGCGGGCTTGCGGTGCCGTC
>JBOHWA010000006.1:0-7387 GCA_050735855.1 Binatia bacterium | reverse complement strand
AGTCGGCGGCAAAGGTTGGGACTCGAGCGACCCCCCATCCTGTCCTTCCCCCGCAAGGGGGGAAGGGACCTTGGGATCGGCAGCTGAGATTGACGGGCCATCGGCTCCGCCTCGACCGGTGAGCGATGACGCTGCTCTCACGGGGCGACCTCCACCGCCGCATTCGGGCTCTCGCCGAACATCTCGGGCGCGTAGAGCGCTTCGACGCGGGTCGGTGGCAACTCGAAGCGGCCGCTCTGGTTGAGGCGAATGACGTACTCGAGGACCGTGCGTCCCTTCGGCATGAACTGGAAGTAGGCGCGGTAGGCGTCGAAGCGGCGTTCGACGAAATCCGGCGCCGCGCCCTCGTCCGTCGCTTCGGTGCCGATCTGCGCGTCGGTCTTCATCCCGGTGCCCAGATGTCCGCTGCCGGTCGGGATGGGATCGTCGACCACCACCCAGGTCATATCCGCCTGCGCCTCGACCTCGAGCCGCACGCGCAGCCGATCGCCGCGGCTCGAATGGTCGTTCGCCTGCGGTTCGAGCGGCGTGATCGTCTTGGTGATGCGGTAGCCGCTCGACAACGGCGCGGTGAGCGGGATGGCGGCGCGCGAGCTGATCGTCACCCACGGTGTGCCGGTGCCCTGCTGGGCGATGCGCAGCGTCGCGCGCTCGGCCGGCCAGGGGAAGGCGAGCGTCGGCAGCGGCGGCTGTGCCGCCCAGTCGATGGTCTGCGTTGCGCCGGCGAGCGCCGCGCCGGTCGTCCCGGTGACCGGCACGGCTTCGAAGGCGGCGGCGAAGCGCGCCATCGCCAGCGCCCCCCAGGCGTTGGCGACCGTCGTGCTCCAGGCGCCGCGCTCCTGCCGCCCCAGGGTGCCGCGCAGCAGGCGCGGCACGTCGTCCTTCCACAGACCGAACTCGACCAGATGCAGGATGAGGCGCACGGCGTTGGTGTCCGACGAGGTCATCAGCCAGAAGAGCTCGTCGCCGCGCTCGGTCGAGAAGCCCATCGTCGTGCCCTGCAGGTTGAGTCGGGCGCGGACGATCTGCTCGACCGCCGCCAGGCGCGCGTCGCGGTCAGGTACGTCCGACGCGCGCTGCACGATGCTCCACCAGTCGAGCACCGCCGAGGTCGGCCACAGGTTGGGTTCGATCGACAGGCTCTCGAGCTGCGCCGGATCGAAGGCGCCGGCGCGCGCCAGCGCGTCGATCGCCGCCAGCTTGCGCAACGTCCGATCGGGGGCGCGCAGCAACGAGTCGCGGCTGATGCTGCCGTCGACGAAGCTGCGCAGGCCGGCGATCATGCGCTCCTGCACCGCCGGCGGCAGGGCCCAGCCGGCGACCGTGCTGAGCGAGAGCACATAGGCGGTGAGCACCTCGCTGCCCTGGGTCATGGTAGGGAAGAACTTCAGCAGGCCGTCGCCATCGGCGTACGACGGCAACGCCGCCATGAGGCTCGCCCACCGTCCCTGATCGCGCAGCCCGACGGCGACCGACACCTGCTGCTCCAGGCAGCTGTACGGATACTTGCGCAACCATTCGTCGAGGCCGGCGGTGGCGCCGCCGAGCGAGGCAACCGCGGCGACAGTGATGCCGCCGCGGTCGCGCAGCGCGTCGGCCGGCCGCTGCAGCGGTTGGTCGAGCGCGCCCTCGAGGTGCACCAGCGTCGCCTGCAGGACGCGCACCGGCACCGACGGCTGCACCTGTTGCGCGACGGTGAGCGAATCGCTGGCGCCGCCGGCGACCGCGGCCTCGATGAGGAACTTCAGCCGTTCGGCGTTGCCGGGCACGGTGATCGGCCACTCGATGACGCGCGCCTCGCCGGCGGCGAGCGCCACCGTCTGCGGCGGCAGCGGCGCATCGAGGCCCTCGACCGTGGCGCGCGCTTCGACCTGCAGCGGCTGGTCGGTGGTGTTGCGCAACGTGAACTGGGCCGGGAATGCATCGCCCTGGCGCACCAGGGGCGGCAGGCCGGCGAGCAGCATCAGGTCCTGCGTCGAGCGGATCGTGGTCGTGCCGGTGCCGAACTGGCCGACCGCGCCGGTGGCGACGGCGGCGATGCGGAAGCTGGTGAGCGAGTCATTCAGCGGAACTTCGACGGTGGCGTCGCCCTGCGCGTCGAGCGGCAGGCGCGCCGACCACAGCAGCAGGGTGTCGAACAGCTCGCGCGTCGACTGCCGCCCGCCGCCGCCGCCGTGCGGAAACGCCTTGCGGCCGAAGTGGCGCTTGCCGATCACCTGCAGTTGGGCGGTGGCGGTGTCGACGTCGTAGCCGCGACGGCCCATCATCGCCGCGAGCAGGTTCCAGCTGGTGTTGGGCAGCAGCTCGAGCAGACCCTCGTCGACCGCCGCCAGCGCCACCTCGCTGCCGGCCGGCGGCGCGCCGCCGGCGGCGGTGCGCACGGCGACGCGCACGGTGGCCTTGTCGCGCACGCGGTAAACCTCGCGGTCTGCTGTCACGTCGACGTTGAGCACGTGATCGCGCCAACCGACGCGGATCTCGGCGATGCCGAGGCGGAAGGCGGGCTTGCCGAGATCGACCAGCGCCGTCGGTTGCGTGCCGGCGACGCGGCCGCGCACGGCGAGCACCGAGATGAAGGTGTTCGGCGCGTCGCCGCCGGCGACCGGGATGGTGACCACCGGGTCGTTGCCGGAGAGCTGCACGACCTGCGCTGCGCCGATGCCCTCGCGCTCGATCGTCACCAGCGCGGTGGCCTTCTGGAACGGCATGCGCACCTGCAGGCGCGCGGTCTCGCCCGGTTCGTACTCGCGCTTCTCCGGCAGCACGTCCATGCGGTCGCTGGCCTGCACCGGAAAGCCCCAGTCATCCTCGCCGGAGACGTAGACCTCGGTGTTGGTTGCGGCGCGGCGGCCGTCCGCGTCGGTGACCGTCGCCTGCAGGATCAGGCCGCCGTCGGTGGGCGGCGCGGCGCGGCACGCGAAGACGCCGCTCGGGTTGGTCGTGCCGGCACACAGCGGGCCGATCCTGGTGGTCTCCTCGATGTGCTCGTAGGCGTAGAAGCCGCCGACCAGGCGCTTGCGGTGCGAGAAGAACTGGCGGCGGAAGACGTCGACCTGCACCGGCGCGCTGGCGACCGGCTTGCCGCGCGGATCGATGACGGCGACCGTCGCCTGCACGCTGTCCTTGGCGCCGGCCCAGAACTGCGCGTCGATGCCGGGCAACCACTGCGCCGGCCAGAGCGGCACGGTCGCGGCGGCGGTCTGCGTCTCGCCGTTCGGGTCGCGGTACTCGACCTCGGCGAGCACCTCGCGCACGGTGTCGGCCGGCGGCAGGTCGGTGACCTCGGCGCGCGTCGTGCCGGAGGCGTCGAGCGTCAGCTCGGTGCGTTGGTGGACGCCGGTCTTCTGCTCGCCGGCGGGGCTTTCGTCCTCGGCATCGGAGCGCCGTTCGACGCCCTCGCGCACGGCGCCGGTGGCGAAGGTGAAGTGTTCGAAGTCGGACGGTGTCGGCAGCTCCTTCGGGCGGATCTGGGCCCGCAGCGTCACCGGCAGCTCGCCGGCGGCACCGCCGGCGAGGTACTGCACGGCGATGTCGACCGGCAGCGCGGCGGCGGCGACCTGTGGCGTCGCCGGCAGCTGCACGGTGGCGCGCATCAACGGGACGCGAAACTGTTCGACGCGGAAGGTGCCGGTGTCCCACGGGATGTTGTCGGCAGTGAACAGCTGGACGACGTACTGCCCGAGCTTCGCGGCGGCGGGGACCTGCCAGTCGCCGGTGGCGATGCCGGCGGCGTCGAAGGCGACCGGCATCTCGAAGCGCTCGTTGCTGCCGAGATGGCGGATCTCGGCCTTGACCGGCACGGCCTCCTGGGCCAGCAGGCCGAAGCCGCCCTGCGTCTGGGTGCGCAGCACGTGCTTCATGTGCACCGTGTCGCCGGCGCGGAAGAGCGGGCGGTCGAAGATCGTCCGCGCCACGATGTGGGACTGCCAGCCCTCCGACGGCAGGCGAAATCGGTACGATTCGATACCCTCGCTCCACGACGAGTGGACGAAGCTCAGGTCGCTGTCGGTCTGCGCGGTGACGAACAGGCCGCTGTGCAGCCCGTTGAGCGAGCCGGCCGCATAGTACTCGCGATAGTCGAAGGCGTTGAAGCCCTCCTGGTCGGGGTCGCAGCGCGGGGCGCGGTCCTGCTCCGGCAGCCCGCTGAAGCGGGCGAGGCCCTGCGCGTCGGTGACGCCGTTCGCCAGCACGGTGCCCTCGCAGGTCTGCACGGCGACGCGCGCGCCGGCGACCGGCTGCGCGTCGTTGAGCGTCGTCACCCAGACCAGGGCGCTCTCGCGCGCCCATTTGAAATGCACGGCGAGGTTGGTGACCAGCGCCGCGGCGGGCACGTACATCGGCTGGTCCTTGTCGAGCAACGCCTTGCCGAGGCGCGGTGAGGCGAGCTCGACGAGATACAGCCCGGGGGCGTCGAACGGGATGCCGACCACCTGGAAGGCCTGGGCGCCGTCCGGCTCGGGCAGGGTGAAGGACTTCAGCGTCTCGCCGTTCGGCAGCGCCGCCGGGTCGGCGAACAGCGAAGTGTTGCGCCGCGCTGTCGACAGGCGGCGCAACCAGGGCAGGATCTGCTCGGGCTGCTCGGGCGGGATGTGCGCCACCTGGCCGGTGAGGCGGTCGTAGAGCTGGCGCACGCGCGTCGCCAGGCTGGCGTCGCGCGCCCGGGTGACGCGCAGTTGCTGGCCGGGCAGGTCGGGGTCGATGTTGCGGATGGTGACCGGCAGCGCTGGCTCCGCTTCCAGCTCGAGCAGACCGAAGCGGGCGGCGAACTTGGCCAGCGGCGGGAAGGCCGCGGTCTTCACCGTCAGCGTCGGGTCGTCGAGGTTGGCCAGCGGGCGCCCCGCGTCGTCGCGCAGGTCGGCGGGCAAGCGGATCTGGAACGTCGTCGACTCGGGAAAAGGCGGAGCAAACGAGAGACTGGTGACGAAGTCGGTCGACTCGCTGCGCGCCACCGGCGACTGCGGCGTGCCGTCGGGGCCGACCAGGGCGACCTGCTCGGCCAGTGCCGCCGGCACCGGGGCCGAAAAGGCGATCTCCATCGGCGTCAGCGGGATGCAGTCGGCCTTGGCGTTCTCGCGCTCGCAGGAGAACTTGACCGTGAAGCGCGGCCGCGTCTTGAACTCGATCACCTGGTCCTGCGCGGTGACGACGCCGCTCGGGCTGGCGATGCCGGCGCCCCACACCAGGCGCAGGGTGCTGTCGTTGGGGAACGCCTGGCGCGCCTTGAGCGCCACCGAGGCGCCGTCGGGGCGCAGCCAGTAGGGCAGGCTGGCGAGCAGCGCGTCGCGGCCGGTCGCGTCGAGCAACTCGACGCCGATGCGGCCGGCGATGCCGTCGACCTCGAAGCCGGCGTGGGCCAGCACCGAGTCGGGGGTCGCGTCGCCGTTCAGCGCCAGGACGAAGACCTGTTCCTCGTCGACGCGTTCGCTGCCCTCGCCCGGCAGGGTCGAGTCGATGGCCGGGCCGCCGCTGGAGAACTCGAACACCGTCTGGCCGCGCAGCACCGCGCCCGCCAGGCTGCGCAGATCGGCGCGCGCAGCGAAGCGGCAGCGCACGCCGGCGGGCAGATCGCGCTCGAAGTCGTAGGACCAGGTACGGCTGTCGATCCAGCGCGCCGTGCCCGGCTCGGCGCAGTCGACGGCGAACGGCTCGGCGACGTCGCGCAGATCGCCGAACGGCACCATCGGTGCGGAGAAGCGCGCCGTCACCTGGCGGATCTGCTTGACCGTTCCCTGTGGCGAGAACTGCTCGACCGCGACGGTCGCGCCGTGTGCTGCCGCCGCCGCGAACAGCGCTCCGACCACCGCCCACCATTTCACCCGTCCCATGCGCGCATCTCCTGTCGCCGCCGGAACTGTTCATCGGCGCCGCAGAAACCGCAAGCTGGGCGCGTGGACTCCGGAAACTCACCACAGAGAGCACAGAGGACACAGAGGGGAGTCTAAGAATCTTTGCCCACCGATTCGTGATCGTGCCACGACCGGGTTGTTGGGTTGTTGGTTGTTGGCGGTCGTCAGCGCGGTAAAGCGCCTTTCAGTTCTCTTCTCTGTGCGCCTCTGTGCTCTCTGTGGTGAAGTCTGAAACGCGCGCTCCAATGCCGCATGCGCGCGGATTTCGACTGCTTGTCCGGTAGGCGGCGCAGGTCTCTTCCCCCACCTGCGGCGCTCGGCTAGACACGCCGGCTGCATGCCTCAAGTCCCCCTGCGCACCAAGATCCTCTACGGCAGCGGCGAGCTCGGTCTGGCGCTGAAGAACGAGTCGCTCAACCGCTTCCTGATGTTCTTCTACACCGACACGCTGCGCGTCAGCCCGACCGCGGTCGGGCTGATGATGCTGCTCGGCAAGGCGTGGGACGCCATCACCGACCCGGCGATGGGATATCTCTCCGACATTACCCGCTCGCGCCTCGGCCGGCGCCGCCCGTACGTGGTGATCGGCGCCGTGCCGATGGGCATCTGCTACTACTTTCTCTTCAACCCGCCGTCGCTCTCGCCGAGCGGGCTGCTCTGGTACCTGCTCGGCATGAGCCTGGTGCTCTACACCTTCTTCACCATCTTCACCGTGCCCTACCTGGCGTGGGGCGCCGAGCTGACCACCGACTACCACGAGCGCACGATCATCGTGCAGGTGCGGGCGCTGCTCGGGCTGGTCGGTGGGGTGGCGGGTTCGGCGGTGCCGATGATGATCGTCGCCGGCTACGTCGACGCGCGCGCCGGCTTCGCCGCCATGGCGCTGGTGGTCGGCATCGTCATCGGCGTGACCACGCTGCTGCCCGGCCTGACCGTGCGCGACGACGGGCGCGACCGCCTGCCGGCGGCCAGCCTTCAGCACTTCGTCGGCGGGCTGCGCCACACCTTCGCCAACCGCGAATTCCGCATCATCTTCGTCACCTTCTGCCTGATGACCGTGTCGGCATCGATGGGCACCGCGATCCAGCTGATCGTGGTCAAGTACCGCCTGCAGATGTACGACCAGTTCCCGCTCTTCGCGCTCACCTTCGGCCTCTGCCTGGCGCTGTCGTTCCCGTTCTGGATGGCGCTGTCGAAGCGCATCGGCAAGAGCCGCGCCATGCGCGTCGGGCTCGGGCTCGGCAGCATCCTGCCGTTCGGCTGGGTGGCGGTCCAGCCCGGGCAGGTTGGCATGATGCTGCTGTTCATGGCCCTGGCCGGGGCGGTGACCGGCTCGCTGACGCTCGCCGCATCGCAGGCGATGGACGTGGTCGATTTCGACGAGCTGCTCACCGGCGAGCAGCGCGCCGGCGCGTATTTCGGCATCTGGACCTTCGGCCTCAAGCTCGCCACCGCCGTCGGACAATTCCTCGGCGGCGTGCTGCTCGACGTGGTCGGCTACGTCCCCGACGCCGTGCAGGATCCCGGCACGCTGTGGTGGC
>JBOHWA010000005.1:0-4359 GCA_050735855.1 Binatia bacterium | reverse complement strand
GCACCAGACCGTGCACCTCGTCGCCGCGCGCCAGCAGCTGCGCGGCGAGGTGGCGGCCGGCGAAACCCGCGATACCGGTGATCAGCGCGCGCATCCGTTCGCCCTGAGCTGGTCGCAGAGCCGTTCGCCCTGCGCCTGTCGAAGGGTCGCCCTGCGCATGTCAACACGTTGCGGCACGCGCCGCACGGCGGCGGCGGTCACTGGCCGGTCGACCCGGTGCGCCCGTAGCGGTCGGCGAGGCGGACGACGTCGTCGAGCTCGGGCGTCGACACCTCGAGCACGTCGCAATCGGTGCGCGCCGTCAGGCGGTGGCGGCGGCCGGGCGCGACGTGGATGCTCTCGCCGGGCTGCAGGATGATCGTCTGCAGCGCCTGCTCGTCGTCGCCGACCTCGAGCTCGAGCGTGCCGCTGAGCAGGTACATCGTCTCGTCCTTGCTGCGGTGGTACTGCAGGCTGAGCGCGTGCCCGGCGGCGACGTGCAGGATCTTGCCGACGTAGCGGTCGGTGTGGGCCCAGATGAGCTCGTAGCCCCACGGCTTGTCGACACGACGGCCGCGGAATGGCGCCCCCGCGTCCATCAGCCCCAGTACAACACCAGCGCGGCGGTGACGATCCACAGCACCACGCCGGCAAGCAGCGGCCGGTCGGTGAGCAGGAGTTGCGTCGGGTTGCCGCCCTCCTCCTTCTGGTGCACCAGAAAGAGGTAGCGGAAGATGCCGAACAGCACGAACGGGATGGTCAGGTAGAGCTTGTCGGTGCCGAGCTTCTCCTGCACCTCCGGCGAGGCGGTGTAGATCGAGTACGAGACCACCACCGACGCCGTCACCACCGAGATCATCTGATCGAGAAAGTACGGGCTGTAGTCGCGCAACGCCGCGCGGTGGTCGGTGGCGCGCCCCTCGAGCAGCACCAGCTCGTGGCGCCGCTTGGAGAAGCCGAGGAAGAGGGCGAGCAGGAAGGTGCAGATGATCAGCCACGGCGACACCGGCACGCCGATCACCACGCCGCCGGCGACGGCGCGGATGACGAAGCCGGTGGCGATCGACATCACGTCGAGGATGACCATCTCCTTGAACGCGAAGGTGTAGCCGACCTGCAGCGCCAGATAGAGCGCGGTCAGCGTGCCGAACCCGGGGCCGAGCAGCAGCGCGCCGAGCAGGCCGACGGCCATCAGCCCCAACGCCAGGCGGATAGCGACGGGGCGCGAGACGCGGCCCGAGGGCAGCGGCCGCAGCTTCTTGAGCGGGTGCTCGCGGTCGCGCTCGCAATCGCGGATGTCGTTCATCACGTACGCGCCGCTGGCGACGCAGCAGAAGAAGATGAAGGCGGCGACCACCCGCGCGGTGTCGCCGGGGATGAACAGGTGCTTGGAGAAGATCAGCGCCGCGAACAGCACCAGGTTCTTCATCCACTGCGTCGGACGCAGCAGCAGCCAGAGATCCCGCACCAGGATGCCACTCTGCGTGGTGGTGCCGGGCACGTGCTTCACGTCGAGGTCGCCGATGTCCGCCAGGGCCGTCTCCGCACCGAGCCTGGTGCCTACCAGATCGACGCGGGCGATTCGAGCGCGATCGGCGGCCATCCCGGCCGCTGACTGTTCAGCGCACCGCGATTGGGCTACAGGTCGGCGATTCTTCCCAGGGAGGCACGTATGAAACTCATCGATGGCAAGGTGGCGATCGTCACCGGTTCGGGGCGCGGCATCGGGCGGGCGGTCGCCGAGCTGTTCGCGGCACATGGCGCGCGCGTGGTGGTCAACGACCTCGATCCCGAGGTCGCCGAGGAAGCGGCGGCGGCGATCCGCCAGACCGGCGCCGAGGCGGTGGCCTGCGCCGGCTCGGTCACCGACCCGAATTTCCCCAACCAGCTGATCAAGTCGACGGTCGACCGCTTCAAGGCGCTCGACATCATCGTCAACAACGCGGGCTACACCTACGACGGCGTCATCCAGAAGATGTCGGACGAGCAGTGGTACGCGATGATCGACTGCCACCTCACCGGCCCCTTCCGCATCCTGCGCGCGGCCTCGCTGTACTGGCGCGACTGGGCCAAGCAGGAGAAGGAGGCCGGCACGCGCGTCATCCGCCGCGTGGTCAACACCTCGTCGACCTCGGGCGTCGCCGGCAACGCCGGACAGGTCAACTACTCGGCCGGCAAGATGGGCATCGTCGGCGTCACCAAGACGATGGCGAAGGAATGGGGACGGCTCAACATCCACGTCAACGCCGTCGCCTACGGCTTCATCGACACCCGCCTGACGGCCGCCAAGGACAAGGCGCAGAAGGAAAGCGTCGACGGCCACGCGGTGGAGATCGGCATCCCCGACCAGATGCGCCAGATGGCCATCCAGATGATCCCGCTCGGCCGCGCCGGCTCGCCCGAGGAGGCCGCCGGCCCGGTGCTGTTCCTCGCCTCGCCGCTGGCCGACTACGTCACCGGACACGTCGTCCTGGTCACCGGCGGCTCGTACATGTGACGCGCCCGGTGTCGACATCGTCAGCCTGGCGCCTGTCGCATCGCGCAGTGCTCCGATGAGCGCAGCATCGACTCCCCCCCGGTCGCCATCCTGGCGCCGCCGGCTGTGGCGCGGCGCGCTGGCCGTGATCGCCCTGCTCGCAGCCCTCGAGCTCGCCCTGCAGATCGCGGCGGCGTTCACCCAATGGCGCTTCCAGCGCGACGCCAGCATCCTGCAGCCCGGCACCGTGCGCATCCTGTGCCTGGGCGACTCCAACACCTACGGCCTCTACCTCGCGCCGGAGCACGCGTGGCCGAGCCAATTGCAGCGGCTGCTCGATGCGCGCACCCCCGGCCGCTACCAGGTGATCAACCTGGGCTTCCCCGGCACGCCCTCGTCGCGAATCGTCGAGAACCTGCCGACCTTCCTCATGCAGTTTCAGCCCGACCTGGTCATCATGCTGGTCGGCGTCAACGACCTGCTCTTCGGCCCGATCAACCCCAGCCCGCAGGCGCGGAGCCCGGGCGAGCGACTGCACGCCGTCGCCGCCACCCATCTCCGTCTCTATCGGCTGTACCGGCTCTGGCGGCAGCGCCTGCTGCCGCCGCCGGCCGTCAGCAACGACTTTGACGCGCAGTACGCCGAGATGCGGGGCTTGAGCGCGCTGCCGCGCGACGCCGCGCTGCGGGCGCTGGCGGCGCTCTACCAGTCTTTTGCCGGACACCTCCCCGGCTTCGCCGTGACCGCTGCCGGCGACGACTACGTCGTCTCCTACCGGAGCGCCTCCGTGCCGTTGGGCCCGGCCCTCGACGCCCTGCGGCAGCAGGAGGGCTTTGCCCTCACCAGCGCCTTCCTCGCCCCGCTGCTGAAACTCGGCGTCGAGTTCCGCGATCTGCGCAACCAGGCGAAACTGCGCGTCGGCGGACGCACGTTCGCCCTCCAGCCGACACACACACGCGGCGCCGGCGGCAGCGAGCTGGTCGACCGCAACATCCAGCAGGTGGCCGCCACCGTCCGCGCCCAGGATATCGACCTGCTGCTGCTGACCTACGCCTCGGGAGCGCAGCTCTACGGCGCCGCCAACGCGCTGCTGCGCCGCACGGCGGAGCGCCTCGCGCTGCCCTTGCTCGACATCGAGCCCCGGGCGACCGCCGCCTGCCGCGCCCCCGCCTGCGCCGACCTGCTGTTTCCCGACGGCCACCCGCGCGCCGCGGGCTACCAGCTGGTCGCCGCAGCGGTGACCGAGTGGCTAACCACCGACCGCTCGGCGCCCTCGCCGCCACCGCCAGCGTTGCAATAGACCCGACCGCGCGCGATCACTGGAGGATCGTGCGCGCCTCGCTCTCCTGCCTGCCAGCTCTGCTCGCCGTCCTCGCCGCCGCCGTGCCCGCCGCGCCGCCGGCGTGGGCGCACGGCACACCGCTGCCGCTCGAGGCTTGGGGTGGCTTCAGCCCCACCGCCGCGCGCTGTCAGCGCGCCCTCGGCCAGGCGGCGAGTCAGTGCTCGCTGGGGGTCTGGGAGGCGCGCCGACCGTGCATCGAGGCGCAGCTGGCCGGGCTGCCGTGCGACAGCAACGCCTCCGCGCTGGCCGTACGCCAGGCGCGCGATCGGGCGCGCGAGCGGGTGCAGCGCTTCTGCTCGAGCAGCGATGTCACCAGCCTGCAGTTCCTCGATCTCGCCGAGGCCCTGGCCGACGTGATCAGCGTCTGCCGCCAGCTCGAGACGGCGCTGGTCTCGGCAGTCTACGGACCGAGCCTGCTGGCGGCGGCCGACATCGTCCTGCCGGCGGACGCGGCGACGCGCGCCTGTCTCACCGGCGCCGCCGAATCGGCCAGCGAGATCCTGCGCCAGGCCGAGCGCGAGCAGCGCCGCGCCCTCGATCGCATCGCAGCGCAGGTGCTGCC
>JBOHWA010000004.1:0-7037 GCA_050735855.1 Binatia bacterium | reverse complement strand
CCCGGCGCCGAGAGCCCGGCGCCCTCCACGGGAGCTCCCCGCCTCACACCGGGGGTGGGTCCGGTGGAGGGCGCCGGGCCCTCGGCGCCGGGGGCGGTGGGGCCCGGCGGCCTCCAGGAATGGACGGCAGCGGCGTGATAGTCTAGGGAGCGCCTGGCTGGCGCTCGCATGACATACCCCGCCTATCGCGTCGAGCGCGTCGACCACGACCAGCACCACACCGAGTTTCGTTTCGTCGGGCGGTTGAGCTTCCGCGATCTCTACGCCTCGTGGGCGGAGGTGCGCGGCATGTTGCAGGCGCACCCGCCGAGCGTGCGCTTCGACCTGTCGGCGGTCGACGAGCTCGACGGCGGCGCCACCGCCCTGCTGCTCGAGCTCAAATCCGAAGTGCTCGCCGCCGGTGCCGCGGCCGATATCGTCGGTGCCACCGGGCGCGTGCGCGCCATGCTCGACCTCTACGGCAGCCACCCGCCGCGGCCGCACCTGCAGGCGCCGCCGCGGCGCATCGGCATCCTCGACGAGATCGGCCGCGAGACGCTGACCCTGGTCGCCTCGACCAACGCGCTCGACTACGTCGGCGACGTGGCGGTGGCCGGCACCAACGCGCTGCGCGCGCCGCGCTCGGTCAACTGGCGCGACGTACCGCGCATGATGGAGCGCGCCGGCGCCGACGGCGTGCCGATCGTGCTGCTGATCAGCTTCCTGGTCGGGGTGGTCACCGCCTTCCAGGCGGCCGTGCAGTTGAAGCAGTTCGGCGCCAACATCTTCGTCGCCGATCTGGTGGCGCTGTCGATCACGCGCGAGCTCGGCCCCTTGATGACGGCGATCATCGTCGCCGGCCGCTCCGGGGCGGCCTTCTCCGCCGAGCTCGGCACGATGAAGGTGTCGGAGGAAGTCGACGCGCTGCGCACCCTGGGACTGGACGAGTACCTGTTCCTCGTCTTCCCGCGCGTCCTGGCGCTCATCCTGGTCATGCCGCTGCTCACCGTGCTGGCCGATCTGTCCGGCATCCTCGGCGGTCTGCTCGTCGCGCTCCTCGGGCTGGATCTGACCGTCGGCGCCTACCTGATGGAGACGCACAAGGCGCTCGACCTGTGGGACGTCGGCTCGGGGATGCTGAAGAGCGTGGTCTTCGCGCTCAACATCGGCCTGATCGCCTGCCAGCGCGGCCTGGCGACGCAGGGTGGGGCGGAGGGGGTCGGCCGCGCGACGACCTCCGCCGTCGTCTCCAGCCTCTTCGCGCTGGTGGTGCTGGACGCCATCTTCACGATGTTGTTCAACGCATTCGGCCTATGACGGCGATGATCGAGGTGCGCGACCTGAGCATCGGCTACAGCGGTGTCCCGCTGCTGCGCGGGCTGACGTTCGACGTCGCCGACGGTGACGTCTTCGTCATCCTCGGCGGCAGCGGCTGCGGCAAGTCGACGCTGCTGCGCCACCTCATCGGTCTCGAACCGCCGATCGCGGGCGCCATCCACTTCGCCTGCGGCAAGCCGGAGCTGGTCGGCGCCGCGCCGACCTTCGGCGTCCTCTTCCAATCGGGGGCGCTGTTCGGCTCGATGACGCTGGCGCAGAACGTCGCCCTGCCGCTGCAGAAATGGACCGGGCTCGATGCCCTGGCGATCGACACCATCGTGCGCGCCAAGCTGCGCCTGGTCGGCCTCGAGGGCTACGAGAACCATCTGCCCGCCGAGATTTCCGGCGGCATGAAGAAGCGCGCCGGCATCGCCCGGGCGATGGCGCTGGACGCGCCGCTGCTGTTTCTCGACGAGCCGTCGGCCGGGCTCGATCCGGTCACCTCGGCCGAGCTCGACGCGCTCATTCTGGCCCTCAACGCCAGCCTGGGTGTGACGGTCGTGATCGTCAGCCACGAGCTGGCCAGCATCTTCGCCATCGGCCAGCACTGCATCATGCTCGACAAGACGGCCGGCGGGATCATCGCGCGCGGCAACCCCGTCGAGTTGCGCGATCACAGCGACGACCCGCGCGTCGCGGCCTTCTTCAAACGCCAACCGATCGCCGCGTGACGCCATGGCGACGACGGCCACCAACCACTGGAAGCTCGGCCTGTTCATCCTGTCCAGCATCGCGGCGCTGATCGGCACGCTCTTCTGGCTCGGCGCGCAGCGCTTCAGCCGCGATGCATTTCCGGCCGTGACGTACTTCGACGAATCGGTGCAGGGCCTCGACGTCGGCTCGCCGGTGAAGTTCCGCGGCGTGACCATCGGCACGGTCGCCAACATCACCGTGGCGCCCGATCACCGCCACGTGCAGGTGACGGCCGACGTCTACGTCGACGCGGTGCGCGGCCTCGGCATCAGCGACGGCTCCCCGACCCAGCGCGGCGGCGCGACCTTCATGCCCGGCCTGCGCGTACAGCTCGCCGCCGCCGGCATCACCGGGGTCAAGTTCCTCGAAGTCGACTTCTTCGACCCGGCGCGCTACCCCACCCACGACGTGCCGTTCAAGACGCCGTGGAACTACATCCCGTCGGCCCCCTCCACGCTGCGCAGCCTGGAGCAGGCGGCGCTGGAGTTCGCCAACCGGCTGCCGGCGCTCGGCGATCAGACCACTGTCGCGCTCGACGAGGGGCGGGCGACGCTGCTCGAGGGGCGCGCGACGCTCGAGTCCCTGCGCCGCCTGAGCGGCGAGCTGCAGGGACGCGACGGCGCGGTCAATCGGCTCATCACCCGGCTCGACGCCGCCGCGACGACCTTCGAGGTGGCGGTGCGCGAGTCGCAGCCCGGAGCGACCACCGCCGCGCTGCGCCAGGCGTCCAACTCGGTCACCGGCGCCGCCACCGGCGTCGACGATGGCATCGGCGACGTGCGCGATGAGCTGCGCTTGAGCTTGGTGGCGCTGCGCGAGGCGCTCGACGCGGTGCGCGGCCTGGCCGAGTCGCTCGATCGCGACCCGTCGCTGGTGCTGCGCGGGCGGCCGGCCGACGGCGCTCCGCCGGAGGCACCGAAATGATGCGCGCCGCCTGCCTGGCGAGCCTGGCGCTGCTCTGTGCCGGCTGCCTGTTCAACAACGCGCCGGCGCCACGCTACTACGCGCCGCCGTCGGCCCTGATCAACGGCGATCCGCCCGTGGCGTCGGCGGGTGACCCGGCGCCGCAGCCGGTCCGCGTGCGGCGCGTGCGCTCCGCCGCGTATCTGGGCGAGCAGATGGCGTGGCGCGTCTCCCCGGTCGAGCGCGGGCTCTATGAGCAGCGGCGCTGGACTGAGGCGCCGACCCGCTACCTGGAGCGCACCGTGGCGCGCGCCATCGACCAGACGCCCGGGCTGCGCCGGGTCGAGAGTGGGCGCGTCCCGACGCTCGATCTCGAGCTGGTGTCGTTCGACGAGGAGCTGGCGCCGGTCCACAGCGCCACGGTCGAGATTGCGGCCGCGCTGCACGGCGCCGACGGCGGGATGATCTTCGAGCGCGTCTTCGCCGTCAGCCGGCCGGTCGGCGGCAGCGCGCCCGACGCCACCGCCCGCGCCATGGGCGACGCCCTCGACGGCGTCGCGCTGCAGATCGCCGCGCAGGTCGCCGCCGACCTGCCGCGCTGACGCGAGGCCTAGGAACGCCGGCTGCGGTAGTACAGCAGCAGCCCGGCCCCGCCGGTGCCGAGCAGCGCCGAGAGGACCGGAGCGCCCAGTCCGACGACCGCGACGAGGAACGCCGCGACACAGACCCCGATGATCCAGAGCGTGCGGTTGGCAGCCATGGCCGGGAGGGTGGCGGATACGGCCGCAGCGGTCAACGCCGTGCGGGCGCTACTCGGCTGCGGGCGGGCGTGCTACACGACCACCTGGACCCGCGGATCGGCCGTCGCCTCGGCCCCGGACCGGTCCGCCAATCGAAGGAGGCTCGCGATGGGTATCATCTGGAGCATCATCATCGGGTTCGTGGTCGGCGTCGTCGCCAAGTTTCTCCACCCTGGCAAAGAGGATCTCGGCTTCATCGTCACCGCGCTGCTCGGTATCGGCGGCTCGTTGCTCGCCACCTTCCTGGGTCAGGCCATCGGTTGGTATCAGCCCGGTCAGGCGACCGGCTTCATCGGCGCTACGGTCGGGGCGATCATCATCCTGGCGATCTACAGTCGCACGCGGAAGTAGACGCGCGGCGCGGCGCTGTCCGGGGGGTCGACCCGGCCCCGCCTGAACGGCTACAGCGGTTGGCGATGGCTGAGCAGGACGACGACCGGGCGCGCATCCTCGCGGCGCGGCTGCGACTGCGCCAGCGCTTTCTCGATCGCATGGGGGAGACGCCGGCGCGCGCCGATGCGGCGCCGCTGGGCAGCGGACCACCCAATCGACACGGCATGCCGCGGCTGCCGGTCGGGCAGACCGCCACGGCGCCGGGCAAATGGCCGGTGCTCGATCTCGGCATCCGCCCGGACGTGCCGCTCGACCGCTGGCTGCTGGTGGTCGACGGGGCCTGCCAGCATCCGCTGCGGCTCGATTGGGCGGCCTTCCAGGATCTCGAACAGGTCGACGACGTCAGCGACTTCCACTGCGTCACCGGCTGGTCGCGCCTCGACGTGCCCTGGCGCGGCGTGCGCCTCGCCACCGTGCTGGCGCTGGCCGAGCCGCATGACGAGGCCGAGTTCGTCGTCTGCCACGCCTACGACAACTACACCACCAACCTGCCGCTCACCGAGGCGCTGAAGGACGACGTCCTGCTGGTGCACGCCGCCGACGGCCGCCCGCTGCCGGTCGAGCACGGCGGCCCGGTGCGCGTCATCACCCCGCAGCTCTACGCCTGGAAGGGCGCCAAGTGGATCAAGCGCCTGGAACTCCGGGCCGACGACCAGCTCGGCTTCTGGGAGCAACGCGGCTACTCCAACACCGCCCACCCGTGGCGCAACGACCGCTATCGGCGCTGAGCCCTTCCCATTCTGTTCTGGCGGTCCCCGTGGAGGGCGACCGGTTCAGCCGCTGAGCAGCCAGCCGTAGCCGGCGCGCAGCGCGTCGCGGCCGCCGCGTTCCAGGACGTCGCCGTGCGCGACGACGACGCGGTCGAAGTCCCAGGTGAGGATGCGCTCCAGACTCTGTCGCGCGGCGGTCCGATCGCGAATCAGCCAGGGGTCGAGCTTGGACGGTCCGAAGCTCCCATAGCTGCGCAGGAGCTTCATCAGCACGCGGGTCGGCGTCGCCGCACTGGGCCCGAAGTTGAACGCCAGGTCGCACAGGATGAGCGTGCGGCTGGCGCGGTGGAAGAAGACCACCTCGTTCTCGTACGGACGCCCACGGAAGAAGGTCTGCAGCACCTCGCCGCGCCACTCCGCCGGCTCCTCGTCGTCGAGGATCGCCTCGTGCACCAGATCGGGGCGCTTGCGCTCCAGCCCCGGCCCGATCCAGAGCCGGGCCTGGGGATAGGACTTGGCCACGTCGCCCGCGTACAGGTGGTGCACGCGATTGGGCGCGACCACATAGCTGACCGGCCCGAGCGCATCGAGCTCGGCGCGCAGGGCGGGGTCCAGCGCGATCGGAGAGTGGAGCAGCAGCCGCCCGCCGGACAGTCGGATGACCGTCATCCGCGTTCCGACCTCCAACCCGTAGAACGCCTGCCGCCGCTCGGCGACCCAGATGTCCTGCGCCAGCGGTCGCAGGGGAGGAAATCGAGGCATGGTCGTCCATACCCGTCTTGCCCGTCTCGACGCCAGGCCGGCCGCAGCGGCCGACGCAGGGCCGCGCAGCGGTCGGGGCGATGGGCTTCGGTTTTCCCGTCGTCTATGCTCCAACCCTGCCGGTGACCGCCCCCGCCCCCGCCCGGCCGCTCGGCCTGCGTGTGTTCAACCGCGTCGGCGGCTCGCTGCGCGCGCTCGGCGTGCCGCTGGTCAGCCTCGACGAGCGCGGGCTCGACGCGCGGGCGCGCAAGCTCACCGGTCTGGCCGACTTCGGCGATCCGGCCTTCCGTGAGCCCTTGCGCGCGCTACTCGACAGCTTCGAGACCGAGGCGGCGCTCAGCATGCTGGGGCGGGTCATCGCGCGCACCGACATGGTCCGGCTGCTGGTCAACCGCCTGTACATGGCCGACGCGCGGCGCCGCCACCCGGAGATCGCCGCGGGATCGATCGAGCGGCCGCTGTTCATCGTCGGCCTGCCGCGCACCGGGACGACCATCCTGCACGAGCTGATGGCGCAGGACCCCGCCAACCGGGTGCCCATGACCTGGGAGGTGATGCACGTCCACCCGGCTCCCGAGCGCGCGACCTACGACACCGATCCGCGTATCGCGGCGGTCGAGCAGCATCTCGCCGGCGTCGACCGGCTGATCCCCAACTTCAAATCGATGCACCCGATGGGCGCGCGCCTGCCGCAGGAATGCGTGGCGATGACGGCGCACGACTTCGCCAGCATGCTGTTCAGCACCACCCATACGGTGCCGAGCTACCAGGCGTGGCTCGATCGCGCCGACCTCGGCTGGGTCTATGCCTCGCACCGCCGCCAGCTGCAGTACCTGCAGTGGCGCTGCCCAGCCGAGCGCTGGGTGCTCAAGTCGCCCGGCCATCTCTGGTCGCTCGCCGCGCTGCTCGGCGAGTATCCCGACGCGCGCATCGTGCAGACGCATCGCGATCCGCTCAAGGTCGTCGCCTCGCTCGCCAGCCTGGTGGCGCTGCTGCGCGGCATGGCCAGCGACCGCATCGACCGCGCCGCCATCGGCGTCGAGTGGACCGAGCGCCTGGCCGACGGCCTGCGGCGCTTCACCGATGTGCGCGGCCGCTTGCTGCAGGATCCATCGCAGGTCTTCGACATGCACTTCCCCGACTTCATCCGCGACGAGATCGGCATGGTGCGCCGCATCTACACCCACTTCGGCATGCAGCTGAGCGCCGAGGCCGAGACGCGCATGCGCCGCTTCCTCGCCGCCAACCCGAAGGACAAGCACGGCGCGCACCGCTACGCGCTGGCCGATGCCAGTCTGGACGTCGCCACCGAGCGGCGGCGCTACGCGGCGTATCAACAGCGCTTCGCCATCGCGGACGAGTAGTCCGCCTCCCAGAGCAGTATCCGCAGTGGAGGGCGCCGGGCCCTCGGCGCCGTGCT
>JBOHWA010000003.1:0-6562 GCA_050735855.1 Binatia bacterium | reverse complement strand
ACCGCGTCGGCGGTGTTCTGATCGCCGTTGGGATCGTCGAGCGACACCAGGCTGCCGAGCAGGACGTTGATCTGACCGCCGATGACGCTGACATCGGCGTGCGACTCGGTGTACAGCGCTTCGCCGCCGGTCGCCTCGTCGTAGATGACGAAGGTGACGCGGTAGACGCCCTGCAGCGGCTGCCCGGCGCCGTCGGTGACCCGCCCCTGGAACGGAATCAGGCGCGGCGACTGCGCCAGGGCCGGCGCGCCGCACAGCAGCAGCGCCAGGGCGGCGCACGCCAGGCGGCCAAACGATCTCGATGCCATCTTCATAGTCATGTCCCTCGCGGCGAGCCTCATTGCGGAAAGACCGGGAACTGGAAGGTCTGCGGCTGGCCAAAGGTGTAGGTGAGGAGAATCTCGATGTCGTCGAGGTTGTCGAGATCGAGCGTGCCGTTGATGCCGCTGTCGCCCTGGATGCGCAGTTGCCAGCGCGAGACGCCGGGGCTGCGATTGGCGAGCTGGCAGTTCGACTGCACGGCACCGGGGAGGTGCCCATCGATCGGATCGCCCTGGCTGTCGATGGTAGCCTGCACGGACAGCGCGGCGAACTGCGACTGGCCGAGGTCGCGAACCCCCTCCAGCTTGAGCGAGAGGAAGTCGTCGTCGCCGCCGCTGTCGAAGCGCGAGAAGAACGTCCGCACCACCGCCTGGTCCTGCATGATGAGGTCCACAAGCGGCGGGTTGGTCGACGCGGTGCGGCGCAGTTGGCGACCGGGAACCGTTTTCAGATTGAAGCTGATGCCGCCCTGACAGAAGCTGGTGACGCTGGGGTTGAAGACCTTGAGATTGGGGCGGGCCGGCAGCAGCGTCTGATCGCCGATCTGCATGGGAAACTCGACGATCAGATCGCTGACGCCCGGATTGCGGCCGGCGCGACGACGTTTGGAGATGTAGTCGCGGAAGGCGAGGCGATTGAACGCCTCGTCGGGACTGTCGAAGCCGAGGATGTCCTTCTTGAGCGAGAGGCGCACCGTCTGGCCGGCCTGGCGCTGCGGGCCGCGCAGCTGGCGCATCTTGATGTCCCACTGCTGCAGCGCCTCGACATAGGTCTGCAGCGTCGGCGACGGCGAGCCCGGGCTGCCGGCCGACGCCACCGCGAACACCGACTCGCCGCGCACGATCGGATCGAACTTGCTGCCGCCGCCGATCGGCTCGGCGAGCCCGCCGTCCTGCCGCGCCACCGGATTCGCCAGGCGCTCGGACCACTCGTACTCCAGCGCCTTGGTCGCCTCGTAGCTGGCGACCATGGCGGCCTCGAACGCGGCATCGGCATCCTGCTGCGCGAGCTCGAGCTGCAGGCGGTAGGCGGGATTGGTGAAGTACGCCTCGGCCAGCTCCTCGCGCGTCCCCGCCGCATTGCGGATGAAACGGACCAAGTCGCCGATCGACGCGGTGTAGTTGCGATGCGCCTCGGAGGCGGCCAGCGCGGCGCGTTCGACGGCGATGGCCTGCGTCGCCTGCGCGAGCAGCAGGTTCTTGATCGTCGCCGCGGACTCGTTCTGTTCGAGCGCGATGCTCTGCGTTGCCTCGACTTGCGTCCGACCAGCGGCGAAGGCCCCCTCGACCACCGCGCTGAGCGGGAAGGTCGCGATGCCGTCGGTGCCGACGTCCGGCACCGCCGCCTTGGCAACCCCTCCGGCGACGTCGAGCGCCGAGAGGGTGGCGGCCCCGTCTCGGACGGTCCGCGTCACCGTGCCGCTGCGCGTCTCCTCAATGCGGATCTGCTCGACGAAGTTCTGCAGCGCCCGCTCTGCCTCGCGCAGCTCGATCAGTGCACCGGTGTAGGCCTGATAGTTGGTGCAGATGGTCGCATCGCAGCCGCCCTGGTCCGCGGTCGCGCTGCAGTCGAGCGGATCCACCGCCGCCTGCGGACCGCAGAGGAAGACCGGATTCCGGGTCAGGGCCAGAATCGTCTCGCGATCTTCCGGCTTCGTCATGTCGCAGTTGGTTTCCTCCGGCGGATCGCAGCTGGCGTCGCCGGGACGGATGACGGTGCTGATCAGGATGTCGAGCTGATCGATGAAGTCGATGGTCTGCTTGCGCAGCTCCTGGGTGAGCGCGGTCTGATCCTCATCGTACTGGCGGTTCAGGATGCGCGCGCTGTTCTCCGCGGTCTGCGCCGAGACGACGACGTTGCGCACCCCGGCGAGCAGGTTGTTGGTCGGCTGGTTGGGCACGAAGTCGCCGCGCAGGGTGAGCGGATTGAAGCCGGCGCGGATGTCGTCGAAGGTCTGCTGCGCGTCGTTGACCTGGCGCTTCACCTCGGCGCCGTTGTTGGTCTGGAAATCGCGCCGCGACTGCGCCGCGCCGAGCAGCGCGGCGCTCAGGTAGACGGTCTGCGCCGTGCGCTGAAACGTCGCGGCGGCGTTGGCGCGCTCGGTAGGGGTGTCGTTGCCGAGGAAGAAGGTGCGCTTGCCGAGCGAGTTGCCGGCCAGGCCGTAGCGGATGACCAGATCGGTGAAACGGAAGAAGTCGGACTCAACCACCTCGCCCTGCGTGCCGGCGGTGCGCGGCGTGTTCTCGACGAAGAACGGGAAGGTGAGGTTCACCGTGCCACGGCTGCGCAGGCGCTCCGGGTCCTGGCGGATGCGTTCGGCGGCCAGCTCGACGGCGTTGCGGAAGATCGCGTTCGACTGGGTCAGCAGCGTCAGCTGGTCGGGATCCAGCGGATCGCCGACGCCGGGATAGCGGGTGCGCAGCCCTTGCAGCAGGCGCTGGTTGCCGAGCAGCGTTTCGCCCGCCACGACCTCGCTGAGCGTCTCGCGAAATCCGCAGACTGCCTCGCGCACGACGCTCGGACGCGGATCGTCGAGCGCGGCGCCGAACAGATCGAGCACGGCGCGGAACTCGGCCTGTTGCAGCGGATAGTCCTGCAGCAACTGGTTGTACGACTTGTTGCCGCGCCGGCGGGTGATGCCACCCTCGTCGGGCTCGGCGAAGCCGTTGCGATAGGCGCGGGCGGCGTCGAGGCGCGACCACTCGCTGGCGAACTGCGCCGTCCGCCGGCACGACTGGCCCTGGCCCTGCGCGGCACCGGCCGCGGCGAGCAGCGCGACGGCGCAGGCGAGCGCGGCCAACGATCCGAGGCGCGTCATGGGTTGGCCCCCACCGACAGGCGCAGGTTGCCCTGCACGCTGGTGCCGATGACCGGCAGACCGATGGCCATGGTGACGCGCCGGGCGTTGGACCCGGCCGGCCCGTCGACGACGCCGTTGATGCCCTCGGTGTTGGACATGGTGAGCGGATTCACATCGTCGAGGAACGCGTTGGTGTCCGGCCCGTCGGGAAAGTTTCCGACCCCGACCGGCGGCCGGTCGACGTCGTAGGTGGTGGCGTCGAACACATACTGCTGCTCGCGCACCGGGAAGCGCGTGCCGGCGCCGCCGGCGGTGGTCAGCGAGACGAAGGCGGCATTGTCGCCGCTCGGCTGCACCACCGGATCCGCCATGACCGGCGGCGCCGACGGCGGCGCGAGCGCGGCGTCGGTGACGTCGCCGCCGCTCAGCACGACGTCGCGACTGACGGTCTGAAAGCCCGACTGCAGAACGGTGACGCGGTAGACGCAGTCGACCAGGTTCTTGAACGAGTAGCTGCCGTCGGCGCCGGTGGTGGCGAAGGCGGAGACGCCGCAGCCGGTGAGATGCACGCGCGTCCCTGCCGGCACGCCGGCGATGCTGCCACCGAGATCGTGCACCTCGGTGCCGGCGATCTGCAGGTTCCAGTTGCGCAGCGTGCCGGTCTGCCCGGCCTGCTGGTCGGCGACGCGCAGGGTATAGGTGCCGGCGGCGAGCTTGCCGTTGAAGACCTCGAGGCTGTCGACCGGGGTGGCAAAGGTGTCGTACGCGACCCGGCCGGCCGCCGCGGCGCTGCGGCTGCGCAGCACCGCTTCGGTGTTGTCCGGCCCGATCAGCGTCACCACCAGATCGGCCGGCCGCGGATGCTGCAGCTCGACGGTGACGTCGAGCTCGGTGATGAGCACCTCGCGCGCGACCTGGATGGTGCGCTGCAGCGTGCCGCTGTCGGGGATGTTGCCGGCGGTGCGGTTGTCGTTCTCGATCAGGTCGCGGGCGCTCGGATGTGCGCCCAGGCGCTCGGCGATGAACGTGCCCGCCAGGTAGATCGGCGTCTCGGTGACGTTGCGAATCGTCTCGAAGTACTCACCCTTGAGATCGAGCGGCCCGAGGGTGGCGTCGGCCGACACCAGCGGATCGCGGCGCTGGCCGCGCAGCGTCAGGTCGCGCCGGACCGCCACGCCGTAGGGGTTGCCGGGGTCGTCGGCCGCCATCTCGTAGCTGCCCGACACCTGGAAGCGACTCGAGCCGGCGGCGACGAAGTTGCCGCTCAGTCGCAGGCGGTGCGAGAACAGCAACGAGGCCGCCTCGTCGACCGCGGCCTTCAGCCCGTCGCTGTCGCGGTACAGGCTGATCGCCAGCCTGGGGTCGGGCAGGTCGGCCGGCTTGTCGTTGATGGTCTCGATATTGGCGGTGAGCCGGTAGTCACCGTCCAACTCGGCCACCGACATGTGCACGCCCATGGTGCGCATCGCTTCGTTCGGCGGCGGCAGTTCGGCGGCGTTGGTGGTCAGCTTCACCGCGCCGCTGAGCTGGCCCGGCGGCAGGCCGGTGCGATCGACGACGATGTCGACGACGTCGGTCTCCGATGCGACGCTGCCGCTGAGCTCGGTGACCAGCGTCTGCAGCTTGGTGTCGGGGTCGACGATGCGCAGGCGCAGCCACGGCGTCGTCTCCGGGTCGACGATCTCGATCCGCCAGCTCAGCACGCCGGAGCGATCGTTGAAGATGCTGACCGGCTGGATGGTCTGCCGCTCGCCGAAGTCGATGGCGCGCTGGCTGCCGGTGCGGTCGTAGAAGCCGTCGCCGGCGATGTCGATGTCGCCCTCGGAGCGGGTGAAAGGCTTCGGTGCCAGCTCGTCGACCGGGCCGCCGCCGCTGGTCAGCGCCGCCGCGTCGGGGATCAGTGGCGGCAGATCGAGGTCGGGCGGCAGGCCGGTGCCGAGCACCGGCGCCAGCGAGATGTCCTGGTTGGAGAACAGCCAGTAGCCGCGCCCGGCCTCGAGGTTGATGAAGTCCTCGCGCAGGACCGTCCCCTGCGGGTCGATGACGACGCCGAGGAACTTCCCCTGCGCGGCGTCGAAGGTCCACACCTGCCGCACCGCGGCGTTGGTGATGACGCGATCGTACGGTGTCGGTTCCTCGAGCGGGAAGCCGACCAGGTTCCAGTCGCGCGCCAGCTCGTCCGGCCCGATGGTCATGCCGAGCTCGCCCTCGACGTCGAGCTGGGCGGCGCGACGCAGCTTGAGCCAGTAGCCTCGGCCACCCTCGATCACCGACAGGGACGGCCCACCTGGGACGGCGGCCGGGAAGCGGCTCCAGATGCCGCTCGACGCGTCGTAGGCCCACAGCGCCACGAGGTTGTCGCCAGCGAGCAGCGGACCGAGCACGCTGAGGACGGTCGGATCGTCCGGCGTCACCGCGAACGAGACCAGGTTCCAGTCGGCCCGCAGCGCCAGCCGCTGGGTGGCCGCCTGGGCCGGCAGCGCGGCGCACACCAGCGCCAGGCCGATCACCAACGCGACGGCGCGGCGCGTCGTCCGCTGCACGGCGGTTCTCATGGTGCCTTCTCCCCGACCGGGAACGACGGCGGCCGTGCCGCCGCGGCGAGATCGCCGGGGCCGACGGTGGCCAGCGCCTGGCGGTCGATCGCCACCGCGACCTGCTGGCGCAGCGCCGCGTAGCGTTGCGCCTCCAGCGTGCGCTTGCGCTCGGCGGTCAGCCGTTCGGTCAGCGCCGGCGCCACCGCATCGAAGGGCGCGACGGTTCCACCTTCGCGGGCCGACAGGCGGACGACGTAGGCGCCGCGCTCGGCCGCCACCGCGGTGACGCCGCCGATCTGGTCGATGGCGAACAGCGCCTCGATCACCGGCGGCTCGAAGCGATAGACGGTCGTGCCTTCGACGACGAAGCCGGTGTCGCCCGCCGAGCGCCGGCTGACCGGGTCCTGGGAATGGGTCTCGACCAGCGACGCGTAGACGGTCGGGCCGGCGCCCTGGGCATCGACGGCGATCTTCTGCGCCCGGGCGCGGATCTCGGCGCGCTGGGACTCGCTGGCGGTCGACGGCCAGCGCAGGACGATGACCGCGCCGCGCACCTTGGTGGGGGCGGTGAACTCGACCGGATGGGCATCGTAGTAGGCGCGCGCCTCGTCCACGGTCACCGGCGGCACCGGCGCCTTCTCGACCTGATCGCGCCAGTACTTCTCGGCCAGCAGGCGGTCGATGCTGCGGCGGATCTCGGGATCGTCGGCATAGCCCGCCTGGCGCGCCTGCTGCGCCAGGACCTCGATGCGCACCAGGTCCTCGACCACCGCTTCCTTCTCCTCCAGCTTGGCGAATCGCGGCAGGAAGTCGGCGCCGCGCCGCACCATCTCCCAGCGCACCGCGTCGGCGTCGATGGTGGCGCCGTTGACCGTCGCGACGGTCGGATTGGCCGGCGCCTCGC
>JBOHWA010000002.1:0-4923 GCA_050735855.1 Binatia bacterium | reverse complement strand
ACCAAGCCCTATGTGGTCGTCCCCAGCCGCGACCCGGCGCGCGCCGATACGGTACTCGGCAGCGTCCGTCAGTACACCCCGACCTCGGGCGACACCTTCCTCGATCTGGCCCGCTTCTACGGGCTGGGCTACAACGAGCTCGAGCAGGCCAACCCCGGCATCGATCCCTGGATACCGGCCATCAAGGCGACCTCCGTGGTCCTGCCGACGGCCTGGGTACTGCCTCAGGTCCCGTACGAGGGGGTGGCGGTCAACATCCCGGAAATGCGGCTGTATTACTTCCACCCGCGCCGCGATGGTGCGCCCCAGTTGGTCACCACCTACCCGGTCGGACTGGGGCGCGATGAGTGGCGCACGCCGAAGGGCAAGTTCAAGATCCAGGGCAAGACCAAGAATCCGACCTGGGTGATTCCCGAGTCGATTCGCGAGGAGCACATCCGCGAGCGCGGCGACCATCGCAAGATGATCCCCGGCGGCGCGCCCGACAACCCGCTGGGCAAGTACCGCCTCGAGCTCACCATGCCGGGCTATCGCATCCACGGCACCGACATCCCGTGGGGCGTCGGCATGCAGGTCAGCCACGGCTGCGTGCGCCTCTACCCCGAGGACATCGAAGCGCTGTTCCCGATCGTGCCGGTCGGCGCGCGCGGCGAGTTCATCTACCAGCCGGTGAAGATCGGCGCGCGCGGCGGCCGCATCTTCGCCGAGGTGGCGCCCGACATCTACACGCTGACGCCGGGCATGTTCAGCGAGGCGCGCCGCATCGTCACCGACCTCGGCTGGCAGGACCATGTCGACATGGCGAAGCTGGAAAGGGCGGTGAAGGAGCAGAACGGCGTCCCGGTCGACATCACCCTGGGTGGCCGCCCGTTGGTGCCGGAAGGCCCGGCCGGAGGCCAGATCACCGGCCGCGAGCCGCTGTAGGCGGCCGCCGTCCAACTCGGCTCCTATGGCCCACCCCAGACGGAGCCGACGCAGACGCAGGCTGAGACGCCGCTCGGGTCGGCGCGCCGCGCCCGGGCACAGTCGAGCTCGGAGCGGAAGACGGCGCCGGCGCGATTGCTGACCACGACGAAGCGGCTCGGTGGCGCCGTCTGCGGGCGCGGCAGCATCAGGTAGCCCCAGGCGGTGCACGGCGGGATGCTCTCCAGGCGCAGGCGCAGCAACTGGTTCTCCTGCAGGGCCAGCAGGTGCTCGCGGGTGAGCTCCTCGCGCTGCGTGTCGGCGGCGGCGAGGCGCGCGTCGGTGTCGGCCTGCAGTTCGTCGAGCGCATCGCCGACGTCGTCGTTGTCCTCGCGCAGTTCCTGTAGCTGTTGGCGCGCCAGCGCCAGTTCCTGGCGGGCGCTCTCGAGCGCCGCCTGCAGGCGTGCGAGCGAGCCGTCGTTCGCCGGCGGCGCGCCCGCGGGTGGGGCGGCGGCGTCGGGTACGGCACTGTCGGTGCTGCGCTCCGGCCGCGCGCGCCGCACCATGAAGCGGCGGTCGGCGCCGATGACCCCGAAGCGTGGCGAGCGCAGCTCGATGCCGTACTGACCGGGGCGCGGGAAGCGCGCGCTGTCGATCTCGAAGGGGCTCTCGCGCAGGCCGAGGTCGACGCGCTGGCCGTTGCCGGTGAGCGTCGCCTGCAGCGGCTGCGGCCCGTTCCAGCTGACGCTCACCGGGGCGTTGACGATGGCGCCGTCGGCTGGCGAGAGCACCTGCGGCCGCAGGCTGTGCAGCAACCCGGAGCGCATCGCCAGGTCCGTGGCTGCCACCGCCGCCGCACTGACCAACGCGACTCCCGCCCAATGCCGCACGCGCATCTTCGGCTGACCCGCTGCCTATATGCCAAATGAGCAGCGAAAGCGGAAACAGCGGCTCAGGAGCGGATCAGTAGATGAACGCGGCGGCGCGCATCGGCGCGCCGTCGCCGACGGCCAGCGAGAGGGGGAAGCCGACGAACGCGACGTTGGGCTCCTTGACCAGCGGGTCGAGGTTGACCAGGCCGGCGATGACCGGGATGCCGGCCTGGAAGAGCGGCAGGTGCTCGGCCCACACCTCTTCGGGCGGCAGGCCGCGCGTCAGGCGGGCTTCGATGTCGTCGAAGCGCACCAGCGTCGGCAGGTCGGTGGCAAGCGCGCGGATGCGTTTGGCCGCCAGCCACTCGGCGGCCTGGGCGGAGAGCGGCGCGTAGCGCGGGAACTCGTTGGCCGCCGGCGGCTCGTAGCCGACGAAGAGGATCACCACCTCACCCTGGTTGATCGGCTTGAGCTCGAGGTCGGTAATCTGGATCGGGGTGTGGCGATTGTGCCAGCGCAGGTCGATGACCCGGGCCGGACCGTAAAGGTCCTTGAGGTCGATCCGTCCCGGCGGCTCGCCGCCGCGCAGCAGGCGTGAGGGGGCGTCGAGATGGGCGCCGGTGTGGCTCAGGATCTCGATGGTGCGCATGCCCCAGGCGTAGGCGGGGTCGGCCGGCAGCACGGGGGTCGACTTGATCCGCCCGTCGGTGCCGAGGAAGGCCAGGGTGCGCGTGCCGAGGCGCTGCAGGTTGAGATCCGGGGTGATGAGCGGCGAGAGATCGACGATCTCGCGCGGCATGGGCACGCTGGCCTGGCTGTGACAGCCTGCGGCGAGCAGGCCGATGGCCAGCACGAGCGCGCGGACCGGGCAGGTGGGGCGATCGCTCATCAGGGGGGCCCGCAGGGTGCGGGGGCGGCCGGGGCGCGGGCGGGCCGTCGACGATGGTGTGGGCACGTCGGCGAAGTCTACCAGATGGGCCGGGCGGAGTCAGCCGCCGCCGCCGCTCAGTGACGCAGGGTGCTGAGATCGAAATACAGCGCCTGCTCGCGCTCGCATTTGCGGCATTCCAGGTGGGCGACGCGCAGCGCCTGGTTCGGGCCCGGGCCTTCGCCGCGAATGAACAAGCGCCCGCCGCAGCGGCAGGTCTGCAGGCGGACGGCGACGTCCATATCGCCATAGTCCTCGACCGGGATCGGTGCGGTCGGGCTGCGCCCGGGCTGCGCGCGCTCGACGGCGCGCTGGCGCATGAAGCGCAGGCCGAGCACGAGCGCGGCGATCAGCGCCGCCAGGCCGAGCAATGCCCCCATCGCGGCGGATAGTGCGTGGGCGGCGCGCGCGGTGCAAGCGCGGGCCGCCTGCGCCACCGGCGATTGAAGCGCCGCGGGCGCTTCGGTAGGGTGCGGCCTTCATCAGTCGCTTCACAGGGGAGGGAACCATGCCACGGGCCTACGCGATCACCGCCGATGCCATCGCCGCGGAACGCCAGCGCGTCGACGACGACCTTGACAAATTCGACGCCTCGCGGGTCATCGCGCTCGACCAGGTCGAGCTGCGCCCGATGGGGCCGCAGGATGTCCACCTGCGCATCCTGGCCGCCTCGCTCGAGCACAACGTCGACCACGCGGTGCTCGCCGACACGGTCAATATCGCCCAACTGCGCGGCGGCAAGATCTATCCGGGCAACAGCGCGCTCGGCGAGGTGATCGGCGTCGGCGACCAGGTGACGCGCTTCAAGCCGGGCGATGTCGTCGTCACCCACTGCAACGGCGAGCCCGACATCTACGGCTACCCACTGCGCATCTGGGCCTACGACCAGCCCGAGTCGATCGGCTGGTACGGCGAGGAGGCCGTGGTCGGCGACTGGCAGGTGGTCCCCGCCCCGCTGCAGTGCGGCCTCAATCTCTGGGAGATCGCCGCCCTGCCGCTGCGCGCCCCGACCGCCTATCACCTGTGGCGCCGCGGCCACGACATCTTCCGCCTCAAGGTGAGCCGCGAGAAGCTCGCCGTGCTCAACGTGCTCGGCTTCGGCGGCGGCGTCTCCGAGCTCTTCCTCATGCAGGCCAAGCACGAGGGACACCGCGCCTTCTTCTGCTCCGGCAGCCCGGCGCGCCGCGCCCATCTGGAACAGCTCGGCATCACGCCGATCGACCAGAAGACGTTCAATCGCTTCGCCGATGCGGAGGGGCTGAAGGGCTTCAACAAGGCGGTCAAGCAAGCCACCGGCGGCGTCGGCATGCACATCGTCTGTGACATGTTGCGCGGCCCGGTGTTTGCCGCCGGCCTCGCGGCGCTGGCGCGCGGTGGCGTCAACGTCAGTGCCGGCTGGCAGCTCGACAAGAAGGTCTCGTACGACTCCGCCGGGCTGTCGGTGAAGCAGGTGACGCTCGACCACACGCACTACGAGACGATCGACGGCTGCAACGCCTGCACCGATCTCTACGGCTCGGTCTATAAGCCGACCGTGCACGAGGAGATCTACGCCTTCGCCGATCTGCCGCGCGCCCTGCGCGAGATGCACCAGAACACCCAGACGGGCATCCCCATCGTGCGCGTCGCCGCCGCGCTGCCGGCCTCGGTGCGCGGCCTGGTCCCCTGACCGATCGCGGCGCGCACGGAGAGCGAGCGTGCGCGCCGCGTTCTGTCCCGCTGCCGGCACCATCGCGCTGCGCGAGGTCGCGGCGCCCGAGCCGGGTCCCGGCGAGGTGGTGGTGCGGGTGCGCGCCTGCGGCATCTGCGGCAGCGACCTGCACTGGTTTCTCGGCAGCCTGCGGCCGCCGCACGTCTGTCCCGGGCACGAGATCGCCGGCGAGATCGCGGCGCTCGGCGCCGGCGTCGCCGGCTGGCACGCCGGCGACCGCGTCGCCGTCGAACCGCTGGTCGCGTGCGGCATCTGTCGTTACTGCCGCGCCGGCCAGCCGCAGCTCTGCCGCACGATGCAGATCATCGGCCAGCAGCAGCCGGGCGGCCTGGCGGAGCTGGTCGCCGTGCCCGCTGGCGCACTGTTCGCCGTGCCCGCCGGCCTCAGCTGGCCGATCGCCGCACTGGCCGAGCCGACCGCGGTCTGCGTGCACGCGTACCGCCTGGCGGCTCTGCCGGCCGGCGCCCGCGTGCTGATTCTCGGCGCCGGATCGGTCGGCCTGCTCAGCC
>JBOHWA010000001.1:0-12739 GCA_050735855.1 Binatia bacterium | reverse complement strand
GGGCCCGGCGCCCTCCAGGTGTTTTCGCCCAACCTTCGCCCGTGGTATGCCACGACCGCCATGCGCGAGAAGCTGCACGCCTACCTGATGGAGCGCCCCTCGGGGGCGACGGCGGGCGAGCTGCTCGATCTGATCTTCACCCGGCCGGCGGCGGACCGCGATCTCGGGCCGCGCTTCCTGCAGGTCCTGCTCGGCGCGGACCAGCGGTTCGCCTGGCGCGATAGCGCGGCGTGCTGGGTAGCCACCGCGCATGAGGCCCTGGCCCAGGGGCTCGACGAAACGGCCTTCGTCGTCGTCGACCTCGAAACCACCGGCGGGGCGCCCGCGGTCGCCGGCATCATCGAGATCGGCGCCGTGCGCGTCCACGGTGGGAAGGTGGTCGATCGCTTCGAGCAGCTCGTCGACCCCGGCTGCCGCCTGCCGCGCTTCATCACCGGGCTGACCGGCATCAGCGACGCCATGCTCGCCGGTCAGCCCGACATCGCCGCGGTGCTGCCGCGCTTCGTCGCGTTCGCCGCCGACAGTGTGTTGGTGGCGCACAATGCCAGTTTCGACATGGGCTTCCTCAACGCGGCGCGCTTGGCCGCCAGCGGGCGCGTCTTCGATCAACCGCACGTCTGCACGTTGCGCCTCGCCAAGCGCCTGTTGCCCAACCTGCGGCGGCGCTCGCTCGACGCGCTGGCCGGACATTTCGGCATTCCGGTGATCGACCGCCATCGGGCGCTGGGCGACGCGCAGATGACCGCCGAGGTGCTCTTCCACCTGCTCGAGCTGCTGCCGGCGCAGGGCGTGCGGCGCGTCGACCAACTGCTCGATCTGCAGCACCGCGCCAGCGACGGCCGGCGCTTCGTCTGCCAGCTGCCGCGCGCGCGCGTCGCCGCGCTGCCCACCGCGCCGGGCATCTACCGCTTCACCGGCGAGGACGGCCGCCTGCTCTACATCGGCAAAGCGCGCAACCTGCGCCAGCGCGTCGGCAGCTACCTCAGCAACGCCGCGGCGCACCGCGGCAAGGTGCTCGACCTGATCCGCCACATCCGCGCCGTCGACGTCGAAGTGGCCGGCTCCGAGCTCGAAGCGTCACTGCGCGAAGCGGAGGAAATCCGCCGCTGCCAGCCGCCGTACAACCGCTTGAGCAAGCATCTGCCGCAGATCGCCTTCCTCAAGTTGACCCGCAGCGACGCGTTCCCGCGCCTGACCATCGCGCGCAAGCTCGGCGGCGGGCGGGGGCGTTATTTCGGCCCCTTTCGCAGCCGCGCCGCCGCGCAGCACGCGCAGGGGCTGCTGGCGCGCCTGTTCCATCTGCGCACCTGCAGCGGGCGCCTGCGGCCGGCGCCCGAGGTATCGCCGTGCCTGGCGGGGCAGATCGGCGCCTGTCCGGCACCCTGCGCGGCGCGCATCACGACCGGCGACTATGGCGCGCTGGTCGACGCGGCCGAGCGCTTCTTCGACGGCGAGAGCGACGCCGTCTGCCGCACGTTGATCGAGCGCCGCGAGGCGCACAGTGCCGCGCTGCGCTTCGAGGCAGCAGCGCGCGAGCAGCGCGACCTCGAGCTGGTGCAGCGCATGCGGCGCCGGCAGAAGACGATGAGCTGGATCGTCGCGCGCCAGCACTTCGTCGTCATGCAGCCGGCTGCCGACCGCACGCACGTGCTGCTCTACGCGGTGCGGCACGGCCGTCTCCTCGCCCGTGGCGCCGCGCACGGGGCGGCCGGGCTGACCGCATTCGCGGCCCAGCTGGCGGCGCCCGACCGGACGGCGGGCGCGCTGCGGCCCGAGGAGGTCGACGGCACCGTCATCCTCGCCGCCTGGCTGCGGGCGCGCGGCGAGCGCGACGGCTACGTCTTCCCGCTCGATGCGGCAGCGCTCGGCCGGGCGCCACACGACGCGCCGGAGCCGGATGCGCCGGTGGACGGGCGGCTGCCCGAATGGACAGCCGCCCTCAACTCGCTACTGGCGCTGACTGCGGACGCGAACGGCCGCCCGCTTGAGCTGCCAGCGCCGGCCGAGCCAGAGCGCTAGCGGCATCGACATCGCCACCAGCAAGTTGCCACCGTGTGGCGCCTCGCCCCCCCCAGTCGAACATCCGCCGCCGGTGCTGGTGGAGATGCACACCGGTCCGCGTTCCGGAACGATCTGACACGTCGTACCCTTCGGGCACACACCGCACTCGTCGACCGACGGCGTGCGCACCGGGGTCGCCGTGCGCGTCGGCGTGCGCGTCGTGGTCGGCGTGCCGCCGGCGACGCACTGGCCCGAGCCTTCCGCGCAGTGCTGATTCGCGTCGCACTGCGCCACCGAGCAGCAGACGCCGTTGACGCAGAAGTCGGTCTGACAGTCGCTCGAGATCGAGCACAGCTCGCCGGTCGGGGCCGGCGTGGAGCGCGGCGTCCGCGTCGGGGTCGAGGTCGGCGTGCCCTCGGTGACATTGGGCGTCTGCCCATTCGGCGTCGGGGTCGGCGTGTCCGCCTCGAACGGCGTGCAGAAGCCGTCGACGCTGCAGTACTCGTCGACCGGATGGCACCGCTCGTTACAGCAGATGCCGTCGAACTCGTCGCAGACGTCCGACTCGCATTCCTCGTTCAGGTTGCAGGTCTCGCCATTCGGCAGCGGCGCGCGGCAGACGCCCTGATCGTCGCAGTAGCCGTCCGCACATTCCTCTTTGCAGCAATGGCCATCCGTGCAGATCCCGGTGGCGCACTGCTCGCCGTCCTCGCACACCTCGCCGTCCGGCAGCAGCGGCACGCAGAGCCCGATGTTGCCCGGCGCATCGCACCGGCCGGTCTCGCAGGTCGAATCGCAGCAGTAGCCGTCGATGCAGAAGGGGAAGTCGCCTTCCTGGTCGCACTCGTTCTGTTGCGCACACTCGGTCGGCGGGTTGGGCGGCTCCGGCGTGCAGACGCCCTCGCGACCGGGGAAATCGCAGGTCTCGTTGCCGGTGCACTGCGAGGCGCAGCAGACGCCGTTGATGCAGCGCGACGACAGACACTCTTCGCCCTGCGAGCAGACTTCGCCATTGCCCAGCGTGCCCGGCGTCGACAGGTTGACGAACGCCTGCAGGCTCAGGGTGCGTTGGTTGGCCAGGGCGATGTCCGGCTTGTCGTCACCCGAGAGGTCGCCCGTGGCCATCGACAGAGGCGCCTTCTGGACGAGAAACACCGGACCAGCCTCGAAGTTGCCATTGCCGAGGCCGCCGAAGGCCTGCATCGCATCCCCGATACTCGCGCCGGAGCCGCGATAGCGGCGCGGATCGACCAGCGCGACCATGACGTCCAGATTACCATTGTCGTCGAAGTCTGCCGCCGCCATGGCCAGGGCCCGGCAGGACTGCCCGCCGGCAAAGAAGGGGCAGCCGATCGATATGCTGACCGGCGTCTGCAACACGCCGTTGCCCTGGTTGACCAGGACGTCGATATCGCTCGACGCGCGGCGGATCGGCTTGTTGAGCATCGCCACGTCGGCCACGCCGTCGTTGGTGAAGTCAGCGACGACCAGGCTGCTGGGCTTTTCACCGACCGTGTAGCGCACGGCTGGCCGCTTGAATTCCGGCAGCTCGATCTTCGATCTCTCGTACAGCAGCACGGCGACATCTTTGACTGCCGGGCCGCCCTGATTGAGCGTCACCAGATCGAGATAGCCGTCGCCGTTCATGTCGGCGGCCTTGATGTCGTCTGGTTCCAGCCCGACGTCATAGTCGCCGCCTTTGGTAAAGGTGGGGACCGTCGCACCCGTGTTGATGCGGATGAACACCTTGCCGAGCCGTGTGTCGGTGACGGCTACGTCCGGCCGCGTCGGCGCGGGCGGCGTGGCATCGGTGTAGTTGAAGTTGCCGATCGCCACCGCGAACGGATTGCGCGAGTCAGGGATGATGTCGCGATACGGGGCCCGGAACGTGCCGTCGCCGTTGCCGACCAGAATCCACACACACTGGTCGGCGTTGTCGGCCACCACCACGTCGAGATTGCCGTCGGCGTTGAGGTCGCCGATCGCCGGACGATTGAGCGAGGTGCCGAAACGGTTCACGCGCGCCGGCGCAAAGCGGGACGGCGTATCCGCCGCCAGGAAGACGCTGAGCTCCTTGCTGCGCGGGCTGACGACGACCACATCGGCCCGCCCATCGTTGTTGAGATCGCCCGAAACCATGTACTCAGGCCGCGGCGAGACGCTGGTCAACTCGGCACCGATGAAGTTGATGCCAGCCTGCGCCATCGGCGCAAGCACCAGCGCGGACAGCAGAGTGAGGACAAAGGCAACCCGTGGTCGACTCATTCGTAGGCTCCGTGAGCGTGAGTTGAGGTTGGGCCGGAACGCAAGCTTCCGGGGGAACGCGACGCCTTCATATCTTTCCTCCACACCCCTGTTTGTCAAACGAAAAACACGGCTAGATAAGCACTCGACGTGCCGGGCATTAGATCGGGGCCCTGCATCGAGCATTGCGGTCGCAGGCAGCGATTCCGTTGCAAACCGATCAGAGCCTGGCTTGCATACACGCGACAGACAGGGAGCGCGATCGATGATCGACCGGGCTGGGCGGATCGAGTTGGTACAGGGCGACATCACGCGCCAGGACGTCGATGCGATCGTCCACGCGGCGCGCAACTCGTTGCCGTCAGACCGGCTCGACCTCGAAGCCCATGGCGGTGACCATCGTGTGGGCGTCGTCGAACGCCTGGCCGGGGGTGGTCAGGTAGCCGTCGACGAAGATCGAGTTGGCGGCCAGCAGGGCGAGCGGGCGGAACCAGCCGAGGTTGCCCTCGCCGCCGCCGGCCATGCGGATTTCGGCCGCCGGGTTGGTGAGGCGGAACAGGCACAGGGCGCGCAGGCAGTCGAGCGGCGTCAGCTCGCGGCGGCCGGCGAAGGGCGTGCCCTCGATCGGGATGAGGAAGTTGACCGGCAGCGAGTCGACCTGCAGATCGCGCAGCGCGAAGGCCAGATCGACGATGTCGTCGTCGTTCTCGCCCATGCCGAGGATGCCGCCGCAGCAGGTCGAGAGCCCGGCGCGGCGCACGTTCTCGATCGTGCGGACGCGGTCGGCGTAGGTGTGGGTGGTGCAGACCGCCGCATGATGGCGTTCGCTGGTGTTGAGGTTGTGGTTGACGAAGTCGATGCCGGCGGCCTTGAGGTCGCGCGCCTGATCCTCCTCCATCAGGCCGGCCGACACGCACAGCTCGATGTCGGGTCGCTCCGCCTTGATGCGGCGCGCCGCGGCGCTGAAGCGGGCGATATCGTTGCTGCTCGGACCGCGGCCGCTGGTGACCATGCAGTAGCGGCGCGCCCCGGCGGCGGTGGCGCGGCGCGCCCCGGCGAGCAGCTCGTCGACCGAGTCGAGCCGATAGCGCGCGATGGCGGCCTCAGACACGGCCGACTGCGAGCAGTAGTGGCAATCCTCGGGGCACAGGCCGCTGCGTGCGTTGCGCAGCTGGCAGAGCTTCACCCGCCGGGCATGGAAGCGCTCGCGCACGCGCAGCGTGGCGCGCAGCAGCGCCGGGACGTCGCCATCCGGCGTGTCGAGCACGCGCAGCGCCACGACACGGTCGATCGTTCCCCCGGCGAGCACCAGGTCGGCGAGCTCCTCGGCCCAGAAACGCTCGTGTGCCGCCTGCAGCTCCATCCCTGGGCAGCTACCAACGCGATGGGGGGGAATCAAGGCAAGTCTGGAAATGCCCCGAGCCGATTTTCTCAACGCAGAGGTCGCAGGGGGCCGCAGAGGCTGCCGGGCGCCGATTGCCCTCGGCGAGCCTCTGCGTCCTCTGCGTTGAAGAGCACTGCCGGCGGCGACCCGAGCGGCGGTGTTCATCGGCGCGCTTCTGTGGTTTTCTCTCGCTGCCATGTCGCTGCAGGAGATCCGCAAACTGGTGCGCGCCGCGCTCGGCATCATGCCGACGCTCGACCTGCACGGCCTGGGCGTGCCGGCGGCGCTGCGCGCCACCGAGGACTTCCTGCGCGAGGCGCAGGAGGCGGGACTGGGCTCGGTGCGCATCGTCTACGGCAAGGGCAAGCGCAGCCCGCGCGGGCGCGGCGTGCTGCGCGAGGCGGTGCCGCAGTGGCTCGAGTCGACCGGGCGACCCTTCGTGCGCCGTTTCGAGCGCCGGCCGGACGCCTCGGGCGCGGACGGCGGCATGATCGTCTGGGTGCGCGATCTGGAGTTCGATGAGGAGGAGGACGCCGACTGAGCGGCGCCCTACGCGCCGCGCAGCACCTGCCCGCTGCGGGCGCCGGTCAGCTCGCCGCGCTCGACGGTCGGCGCGCCGTTGACGATCACCGCCTCGATGCCCTCCGCCTTGGTGAGCAGGCGCGGGCCGCCGCCGGGCAGGTCGTAGACCAGCTTGGTCTCGCAATCGATGACGCGCGTGGCGTCGAAGAGCACGACGTCGGCGTACGTGCCGACTGCCAGCGTGCCGCGGTCGCGGATGCCGAACAATGCGGCGGGGACCGACGTCAGTTTGCTGACCGCGCGCTCGAGCGGCATGAGCGCGCGCTCGCGGATCCAGCGGCCGAGGAAGTAGGTCGCGTACGCGTGGTCGGCGAGCAGCGTCAGGTGGGCGCCGGCGTCAGACAGGCCGATGACGAAGTTGTCGTCGAGCAGGGCCGGGCGGCGCTGCAGATCGCCGGCCAGGCAATAGCTGAACTCGGTGTGCAGGTCGTCCTCGAGCGCGATGTCGAAGAAGACCTCGAAGGGATCGCCGCCGCGCGCCGTGGCGATCGCGGCGACCGTCTGGCCGATCAGATGCTTGGTCTCGGGCGTCTCGGTGAGCTGGACCTTGACGCCGTCCCAATCGCCCTTGAACAGGCGGTAGCCCTCGATCTTGCCGGTCACGTCGGCGCGGAAGGCGGCGCGGAACGCCGGGTCGGCAAAGATCGCCGGCAGCGCCCCCTTGTCCGCCTGCATCACCCGGCCCCAGCACGGCAGCTGCTCGAAGATGCCCATGGCGGACAACTTGAAGTCGGTCATGGTCGGCCGGCAGCTGGTCTGCGGCCGCAGCTGCAGGCCCTCCTCGCGGGCGCGGTCGAGTTGCAGCTTGGCTTCGGGTTGCAGGGCGGAGAGGAAGGTGACCGGCCGGCCGCTGCGGCGCGCCGCTTCGATGCTGACGCCGACGTCGGTGAGATGCTTGGTGGTGATCTGCACGGCGCCGCGGCCGAATTCGCGCAGCACCGCGGCCAGGCCGAGCACCTCGTCGTCCTCCGCGCAGCGGCTCGGCACCGGCTTGCCGTCGCCGCCGAAGTGGGTCGGCGCCTGCGAGGTCGAGAAACCGAGCGCGCCGGCGCGCAGGCCGGCGCGCAGCAGGGTCTTCATCTCGTCGAGCTCGGCCGCGGTGGCGGCGCGCTCGCCGGCCGCGTCGTCGAGCACGTAGTAGCGCAGCGCCGAATGGCCCATCAGCGAGCCGACGTTGAGCGCCGGGCGCATGGCCGCGATGGCGTCGAGGTAGTCGGGGAACGATTCCCAATCCCAGGTGATACCGCTGCGCAGCGCCGCCAGGCTCATGCCCTCGACGCGCTCGAGCATGCGCATGATGCGGTCGCGGCCGGACGGCTTGCAGGGCGCGATGGTGAAGCCGCAGTTGCCCATCACGACGCTGGTGATGCCGTTCCAGCACGACGGCGTGAGCGCCTGATCCCAGCAGATCTGCGCGTCGTAGTGGGTGTGCGGATCGATGAAGCCCGGGCTGACCACCAGGCCGTCAGCCTGCATCTCGCGGCGGCCGGCGCCGGCCGTGCCGCCGACCTGCACCAGGCGGTCGCCGTCGATGGCGACGTCGCCCTGCTGCGCCGGTCCGCCGCTGCCGTCGATGATGGTGCCACCGCGGATCACCAGATCGTGTGCCATGCTCTCGTCTCCTGCCTGGAGGGCGCCGGGCCCTCGACGCCGCTCGATTGAATCCGTCCTCCTTCGTGCCCCGCCGCCGGGGCGCTTGTCAAACGAGCGTTTGTGACCGCGCCGCGGCGACCAGCGGCGGGATCTCGGCCGGGTGCTCGACGAGATGGTCGACGCCCGCCGCGCGCAGCTCCGCCGCGCCGCGCAGGCCCCAGGCGCAGCCGATGGTGCGCGCGCCGGCGGCGCGGCCGGTGGCGACGTCGACGGCGCTGTCGCCGATCATCCAGGCGGGCCCGTCGGCCGCGCCGCTCAGCCGTGCCACGTGCGCGATCGTCGCCGGATCCGGCTTGCGCACGGCGAGCGTATCGCCGCCGGCGATCGCCGCGAAGCGCGCTGCGATGCCCAGCCCCTCGGCGATGCGCCGCACGAGCCCTTCCGGCTTGTTGCTCAGAATCGCCAGACGATGCGCGGCGAGCTGGTCGAGACAGGCGCGCACGCCGGGGTAGAGCACCGTGGTCTCGAGACATCCGCCGGCGTAGATCTCGCGAAAGCGCCCGATCAGGGCTTCGAGGCGGGCCGCGTCGGGCGCCACCTGCGGCGCGGCGCGCTCGAGCAGGCGCTGCACCCCCTCGCCCACCCAGGCGCGCACCTGCTCGCCGCTGGCGGTCGCCAGACCTGCCTCGACGAGGGTGGCGTTGAGCGCGCTGCCGATGTCGCGCCAGGTGTCGGCCAGGGTTCCGTCGAAATCGAAGATGAGCAGGTTCGGCGGCATCGGCGGCACCTTCGCAAGCAGCGTCTGGCCTATCGCCTATCGCATATCGTTCGGACTTTCAGGCAGGGGCCGGACCGACACGCGATCCCGGATGGGCGATAGGCCTTTGTTTGATTGACATAGCGGAGGGGCGCTCATACGGTGAGGGAATTCGTCGCTCTGGTGAGGGAATTCGTCGCTCTATTGAGGGGGAGTGTCGTCGCGGCCCGGGTGAGGGTGCCGTCTACGACCCATAAACATCGGAGATTCGCGCATGCTGTTGCCGTTCACACTGGTTCGCCGCTTCGGCGCCGTCGCCCTGCTCGTCACCCTGCCGCTGCTCGCGGCGTGCGGGAGCGACGACGACAACAACCAGCCGCCGGCGACGCCGACGGCGACGCGTCCGGCCGCCACGGCGACGGCGACCAACCAGCCGACGGCAACCAACACGGTGGCCGGACCGACGGCGACCGCGACGATGGCGCCGATCTTCACCAACACGGTCGGCGGATCGACCCCCACCCCGACCGACGTGCCGCCCGTCACGGCGACCCCGACCGACGAGGTGCCGCCCACCGCAGCAACGGCAACCGCGACGGCCACCGGGACGGCGCCCCCGTCGGCGACGGTGACCGCCACCGGCATTCCGACCGGCACCGCGACGGCGACGGCGACCTACACGCCGACCGGCATTCCGACCGGCACGGCCACCGCCACCGCCACGCCGACCGAAGCGCCGCCGGCCTTCGCGGCGCACGGCAGCGTCAATCAGATCTGGATCGTCAACGCTCCGGCGGGCGCCGCCCTCGAACTGTTCGACGCCGACGAGACGCTGGTGCAGAGCGTCAACGCCGACGCACAGGGCTCCTTCATCTTCCGCGAAGTGCCGGCCGGCGTCGGCTACGTCGTCGTCGCCGCCGGCGTCGGCGCCTCCGAGCCGGTCGAGGTCACGGTGGCGACCGATCCGCCCGACCAGTCGTTCTACTCCGAGCAGCAGATCGGCGCCGGCTACGGCTACCTGAAGACGCGCGACGGCACGTTGCTCTCCATCAACGTCTATCTCCCCGGTCCGATCGAGAACGGCCCGTACCCGACGGTGATCGAGTACTCGGGCTACGACCCGGCCAACCCCGACTCCAAGCAGCCGAGCACGCTGATCACCACCGTGCTCGGCTACGCCGCGGTTGGCATCAACATCCGCGGCACCGGCTGCTCGGGCGGCGCCTTCCAGTTCTTCGAGACGCTGCAGAGCACCGACGGCTACGACGCGGTGGAGATCATCGCCGCACAGCCCTGGGTGAAGAACAACAAGGTCGGCCTGGTCGGCCTCTCCTATCCCGCCATCGCCGAGCTCTTCGTCTCCCAGTTCCAGCCGCCCTCACTGGTCGCGATCGCGCCGCTCTCGGTCGTCTCGAGCACCGGTCCCGGCACGCTCTACCCGGGCGGCATCCTCAACAACGGCTTCGCCACCGACTGGGCGGCGGACCGCAAGCACGACGCCCAGGTCGGCGGCCAGCGCTGGTCGCAAAAGCGCCTCGACGAGGGCGACCAGGTCTGCATCGACAACATGAAGCTGCGCGACCAGACCCCCGACATCCTGCAGATGATCGACGACAACGAGTTCTACATCGCGGCGGTCGCCGACCCGGCCTCGCCGTCGACCTTCGTGCACAACATCACCGTGCCGACGTTCCTCGCCGGCGCACTGCAGGACGAGCAGACCGGCGGCTACTTCCCCACCATGCTCGACCAGTTCACCCTGCCGGAGGGCAAGGTCCACTTCACCATCGTCAACGGCAACCACACCGAGCCGCTCATCCCGGCCATCTTCGCCCGCTGGTTCGAGTTCCTCTCCCTCTACGTGCGCCGCGAGGTGCCGGTCACCCCGCCGATCGCCGCCGGCATCCTCGCCGTGCTCGGCAACGACATCTTCGGCTCGCCCGGCCTCACCCTCCCGCCGGATCGCTTCACCGGCATGACGTACGAGGAAGCGCTGGCGGCATTCGAGGCCGACCAGAAGGTGCGCGTGCTGTTCGACAACGGCGCCGGTGTCAAGCAACCGGGCGCTTCGGCGGCGTTGCCGCCGGGCTCGCCCGGACCGGGCTTCGAACACTCATTCGACGCCTGGCCGGTGCCGGGCCTGGTGCCGACGGCGTGGTACTTCGGACCCGACGGCTCGCTGACCGAGGAGCCGCCGACCGAAGCAGACGCCGACGCGTGGCTGTACAGCGCCGCGTTCTCGCAGAACACCACCTACACAGGCGGCGGCGACGGCATCTGGCGGCGCCTGCCGCCGTGGCACTGGCTCGGCGTCGGCACCGGCACGGCGGTCGCCTACGCCACCGCGCCGCTCGAGGAGGACACGGTGATCGTCGGGTCCGCCTCGGCCGATCTGTGGATCAAGTCCAACGCGCCCGACGTCGACCTGCAGGTGACGGTGAGCGAGATCCGTCCCGACGGCTACGAGACCTATGTGCAGACCGGCTGGCTGCGCACCAGCCGCCGCAAGCTCGACGAGGCGCGCTCGACCGAGTTGCGCCCCTGGCACACGCACCTCGAAGTCGACGCGGCGGCGCTGCCGGAGGACGAGTTCGTCGAAGCGCGGGTCGAGATCTTCCCCATCGCGCACGCCTTCCGCGCCGGCTCGCGCCTGCGTATCACCATCGCCGCCCCGGGCGGCGACCGCCCGCTGTGGAAGTTCCGCGCCCTCGACTACGACGAGGAGGTCACGGTCGAGATCGCACGCTCGCCGGCGCATCCCTCGCGCGTCGTCCTCCCCGTCGTCCCCGGCCTCGCCGTGCCGACCGACCTGCCGCCCTGCCCGAGCCTGCGCGGGCAGCCCTGCCGCACGTACGTCGAGCTGCAGAACGGGTGACCGGAAAGGTTGTTGGTTGTCAGGTTGTTGGCGCGGATCCGTTCCGCACCAACGACCTGACAACGGAACAACCCGACACCCTGCAGCTCACGGCTGCGGGATCAGCACCTTGCGCGAGATCACCGCGCCCGCCTCTTCGCGCACGATCCACATGTTGGTGGCGTGGACGGTGGGCACGAAGCAGGGGAACTGCGGCGTGTGCAGCATGATGGTGATCTGGTGCTTGCCCTTGCTGACGCTGATCTCCCAGCGCGTCGAGTTCTGATCGCCGGAGATCACCCAGAAGTACTCGCACGGCCGGCCGCTGTTCTTGAACTTCGTGCAGGCGAGCCAGAGGCCCTTGCGCAGGATGGACTCGGTATCGATGCCCGGCCAGAAGCCGCTGCCGGCCGGGTCGTCGAGCCAGTGCGCCTTGAAGTGGTCGGCCTCGGCGTCGCTCGCATACAGGCCGAGGTCGCGCGCGATCTTGACCAGGCGATTGTCCGGATCGGTGAGCGGGCCGTTGAGCCGCGCGATCGCGTCCTTCAGCTTCTGCGAATTCTTCATTCCCGGAATGCGCGACAGAATTTCGAGGCGCTTGAGCACCGGGGCCTTGAGGATGAGATCGGGCATGCCTGGCATCGACGTCCTCCGTCTTGAACCGCGCCGGATCGGGCGCGGGCTGGGTTACCACGGAACCTCGTAGAGCCGGAAGCGCTGCGCGAAGCCGCGCAGCGCCACCAGGCCGCGATCGACGAACCCCTGCCCGGCGTCGGCGGCGAGCCGCTGCACGCTCTCGGCGACCAGGATCTGCCCGGCGCGCGCCTGGGCGCAGATGCGCGCCGCCGCATTGACCGCGGTGCCGAACAGCTGGCCCTCCTCGGCGATCGGCGCGCCGGCGTTGAGGCCGATGCGGACCTTGATGGTGCGCTCGGGATGGCGCGCGTTGTGCTCGCCGAGCGCCCGCTGGATGCCGACGGCGCAGGCGGTGGCGGGGGCGACCGCATCGAAGGCGGCCATCATCCCGTCGCCGGTGTGCTTGAGCTCGGCGCCGCCGCAGCGCTGCAGGCAGTCGCGAATGATCGCATCGTGCTGGCGCAGCAGCCCGCGCGCCGCCTCGTCACCGAGGCGCTGGAAGAGCTCGGTGGAGCCCTCCATGTCGGTGAACAGGATGATGCGCAGGCCGTGCGGCGCCGGCGCGCCGGTGGGCAGCGCCGCGACCAGGCCGCGGCGCTGGGCGTACGCCGCCGCCTCGGCGCGCGTCGCGGCGCCGATCTTGGCCAGCACGCGGCGCACGTCGCGCGCCACCGCCGCCGGACTGAGC